>NZ_JARXNQ010000003.1 GCF_029872055.1 Sulfurimonas sp. C5 | reverse complement strand
AGATTTAAAAATCATTGGCTTTATCTTAAAGTTATCTACTAACTGTTAAAAGTTAATAGACGGTTGTTGTATTATTAGTTATTATCTCAAGCTCTCGCTTGCTTAGTTTTCAATGATCTCAAACTCTTCCTTAAAACTCTTAAGGTCTCATCGTTTGTGGACGGGAATTATAGGGGATTTTAAAAGTAATGTCAAGGGTTTTTTGAACAAATTTCAAAATTCTTTTTTTTATGTTTCATTTGGAATTTCTTTTGGTTATAAATAGTTAAACTTTTACAAAATTATTCCCTTTATATATAATAATGTATGCTTTCAAACTATATGTTGCTTCCCGTTTACCTTTTAGCTATAAAATTCTTATTAAATTCATATTTCGATATATAAAGGAATAAATTATGGGTCTTTACGATCGTGACTATGCTAGAGAGCAAAATGCTTTTACTTATGAGAGTACTCATCGCAGTGAAGCACAAATTGTATCTTTTGTAAAAGAGACTTACAAACTATTTGCAGCTTCTATGATGGCTGGTGCTGTTGGTGCATATGTTGGTATCCCATTGGCAGGTGCGATACATTCAATGTTCTGGCCACTTTTCATTTTAGAAATTGGACTTCTAATAGGTTTGCAATTTGTAAAACACAAACCGGGAATTAACTTAGCGGTAATGTTTGGATTTGTATTTATGACAGGTCTTATGTTAGCACCACTATTATCAGTTACACTTGGTATGAATGGCGGAGCGACTATTATTGGTAATGCTTTTGCTATGACTGCTGTTGTATTTGGTGCTATGAGCTTTTTTGCTATTAAGTCTACAAAAGATTTTACAGGTTATGGTAAACCATTAATGATTGCACTTTTTGTAATCATCGGTTTTTCTATTTTAAATATTTTCCTTGGAAATCCAATGCTTCACATTATTATCAGTGGGGCTGTTGTAGTGTTATTTAGTATCTTAGTTATCTATGATACTCAAAACATTATGCAAGGTGCTTATGAAACTCCAATTGACGGTGCTATAGCACTTTATCTTGATTTCCTAAACATCTTTACTGCATTATTACAACTATTTGGTATCTTCGGAAACGATGAATAACAACTCTTTATCACCCGAACTTCTTCGGGTGATAGATGCCAACCTTAACCGCCTTAAAGAAGGTATCCGCGTTGTAGAAGATATTCTACGCTACAAAGAAAATAATAAAGATCTAGCACGTAAACTAAAATCTCTTCGACATCAAGCAATTACGGAAAATACAAAAGAACTACTTCAATACCGTGATAGTATCAATGACGTATTACGCCCATCTACTTCAAGTGAACAGCAACGTACAGATTTAGAAGCTATTATCATTGCCAACCTAAAACGTGCACAGGAATCTTCAAGAGTACTAGAAGAGCTTTATAAGCTTGGAGATGTAAAAGAGAGTGAAAAGTTTAAATCGATTCGTTATGAGCTTTATAATCTTGAAAAAGAAATACTTCTTGCCTAAGAGTAAATAAATACTACTTCAAATTCCAAATAATTTAGAGGATATTCATTCATCAGAGCTTTTGTTTCTTTATAAGAGAGCTCATTTCTTGAACCACTTACACCGCTTTTTTTAATATAACGGAACATATCTCTTGTATTTTCAAATTCCAACTTATACTGCATCACTTCAAAATTGGCATCAAAATGTTTTTTCTGTAATTCATACACTTCCTCTTTTGATCGTAAAAGAGGCTTTAGAAATGCTGTTTTATGTAGAGTTTCAAATGTACCTGAAGTAAATATTGCTAAAGATACAGGTGCGTTAAACTCTTGGATGTTTGCCATAACTTGGTTTAAATCTTTTGTCCATTGCAAAGCAGATGAAGAGAGAATATAATCAAAATCTCTCAATCTCAGTTGTTCATAAAGTTTTGGATCGTTAAAATCTCCGTATATACACTCTATACTTTTTGATTTTGGATGTAAATCCAGCATACCTTGAGCAAAATCAACACCTGTAAACTGTTCATATTCCCAATCAATCTTATTGACAAGTGCACCGCTACCACATCCTAAATCCAGAATTCTCTTTGGTTTATTGTGAACATGAGAGAGCAATGTAGTAGCGACTTGTTCTTGAATAACATTATATCTACCGTAATGGGCAGCATATTTTGAAAACTGTTCGTTTATTTTCATTTTTTATTGACTACTAACGAAATAATAAAAATAGCGATTATACTTAAAACTATAGTTGCTCCAGAAGGTAATGAAAAGTTATATGAAACTATCATTCCAAAAATAACACTAAAAACAGCAAATACCAATGAGAGTAAAAGAGTCTGTTTAAATCCAACTCTGTACTGAAGTGCAGCTACAACTGGAATAACCATTAACGCACCGATAAGTAAACTACCTACTATACGAATCGATAATGCAATAATAATTGCAATGACACTTACAAGCAAGAAGTTTAACATTTTCACTTCGATTCCACTTGTTTTTGCTACCTCTTCATCGTAAGCTATAAAATAAAGTTCTTTAGCATATAGCAATAAAAATGTTAAGGCTACTGTGCCAAAAGCCAGAATTGTTAGTAAATCTTCCGTAGTTACCGCTAAAATAGATCCAAATAGATATGAAAAAAGAGAGTTGTTAAAAGAACCACCCACAGAAACAATAATCACTGCCAGTGCCAAAGCACCCGATAATATAATCGATAAAATAGCATCTGAATATAAAGCAAAAGAACTGCGCAAATATTCGATCAGCCATGCAAATAATACTGATACAATAACTGCTATCCACATCGGATTGTATCCGGCAACCAAACCGACTGCAACTCCAACTAAAGCGGAATGAGCCAATGTTTCACTAATAAGTGAATAACGCTTTAATACGACAAAAGTTCCACCCACTGATGCCAATACCGCTATAAAAATACCAGCTATAAATGCACGCTGCATAAATTCATATTCAAACATCTCTAACATTTTTTCATCCTAATGCTCGTGCTTATGTACATGAAGCAGATGCGCTTCAATTCCGTAAAGCTCAGTCATCTCTTCACAACTGAGTGCTTGTTTCGGATTATTACAGATAGTTGCTTTTTGATTGATTGTGAAAAGACGTCCTATATCATCTACAATCACACCAACATCATGAGTAATAAATAAAATAGTTATCCCATCTTCTTTATTGAGTTTTCTCAAAAGTGCATAAAAAGATTGTTGTGATTTTACATCTACACCCGTATTTGGTTCATCTAGGATTAAAATTTCCGGTGAAGATGCAAGTGCACGGGCAATCATTACACGCTGACGTTGCCCACCTGAGAGAGTACCTACCATCTTATCTTTTAAATGCGTTATATCCATTTTTTCCATGGCATCTTTCACAAGCTTCTCATCTTCTTCAGTAGTTCTAGAAAACAATTTCCTTTTTGCGACTCTTCCCATTTTTACAATATCTTCTACCGTTGCAGGAAAATTTTGATCAACTAATGAGGCACGCTGAGGGACATAACCTATTTTATTCCACTCTTTAAATTTCTTTTGATCTTTTCCAAACATTTTTATTGTTCCGGATGTAGGTTTTTCCAATCCGAGTAATAATCGGATTAGTGTAGTTTTTCCTCCTCCGTTTGGTCCTATGATCGCAATATACTCACCACTAAATATATTAAAAGTGGTATTCTCTAAAATTTTCTGACCTAAAACTGAAAAACAAAGGTTTTTCACATCTAAAATAGGTACTTTAAATTTTAATTGCACTGCATAGCCTTAGCAATTTTTTCTAAATTGTTTTTCATAATATCTACATAAGTTAGATTCTGGTCAAGCTCTTCTGCCGTGATATTGCCCAATGGTTGTAAGTTTTCAACTTTAATTCCTAAATCATCAGCAATAGTTTGAATATTTTTTTGACTTGAAAAGTTTTCAAAAAAGACCATTTGAATATTTCGCTCTTGAATTTCTTGAAAAATACGTTTGACATCTTGTGCACTTGGTTGTTCTTCCGTAGACAGCCCCGTTAATGACTCAACCTGAAATCCGTATCTTTGTGCCAAGTATTCAAAAGCATTGTGTGTAACTACAATTGTATCTAGTTTACATGAGAGTAATTTTTGTTTATAAAGATTGTCTAGTTCTTCCAAACTAGCAATATAATTTTTTTCATTTTTTTCAAAAAGATGTTTGTTTTTTGGATTAAGTATGCTTAGTTTTTCTGTTACAGCTTGTGCTATTTGCTTCATGTTGTCTACATCTAGCCAGTAATGAGGATCATAAGCTCCGTGGTGATCATGTTCATGATGCTCTTCATGCTGATGTTCATCTTCTTCATCAAACTCTTTAAGAGACACATATTGGCTAACATCCACCGACTTAACTTCTGATTTTATATTTTCAGTCCATGGCTCTAAAATAGCTCCGCTGTAAAAAAATAATTTACTTTTTTCAAGTTTTGCGATCCCCTTCGGTGTAGGTTCAAAACTGTGAGGATCAACACCAAACGGTAAAATATTTACTAGTTCTATTTTGTCACCGCCGATATGTTTTAAAACATCGTAGATCGCAAAATTACTTGTTGTTACAAGAGGCTTTGAAGAGAGTTTTTCATTATTTGAACCAGTTGTCATGATTGTAATAACAACTACAAGCGACAATAAAGCCAATATTATCTTTAAATTTCTCACTTCGCATCCTTATATGAATTTTTGTGCAATTATACCCTCTTTTATTTTTACTATCAGGTTTCTATGGTGTTTTTTGCAGATAGAGTACACTTAAAGGTGGCAAATTAAGGCTGATCATATTCTTTCTTCCGTGGCAACTTTTTGCTGTTGTTTTTAAAACACTTTTGTTTAAAGTTCCATTACCTCCAAAACATTCATTTTCAGAGTTAAAAATCTCTTTGTATTCTCCACGTTTTGGCATTCCAAGCATATACCCTACATGTGCTTTATCGGAAAAATTACATACAATAATCAACGGTTTTTCTTTTGTATTGCCTTTACGTATAAAGGCAATTACATTTGCAGTGTAGTCGTTCTCATCAATCCATTCAAAACCATTACTCTCTACATCATTTTTATAAAGTCCGGGTTCATTTTGATAAAGAGTGTTAAGTGTTTTGATAAGTTTTTGTACCCCTGAATGATTTTTATTTTCTAAAAGGTGCCAATCAAGACTTTGTGCGAAATTCCACTCTGAAAACTGGGCGAACTCTCCTCCCATAAAAAGAAGTTTTTTCCCTGGATGAGCATACATTAAACTATAAAGTGCTCGAAGATTGGCAAACTTTTTATGATACTCTCCAGGCATCTTATTAATCAAAGAGCCTTTCATATGTACCACTTCATCATGGCTCAAAGGTAAAACATAGTTTTCATTATACATATAGACAAAACTAAAAGTGAGGTTTTTATGATGATGTTGTCTATGGACTGGATCGTTTTTCATATATTTGAGCGTATCATGCATCCATCCCATATTCCATTTATACCCAAATCCAAGTCCCCCATCACTCACGGCACCGCTAACCATCGGATAATTTGTAGATTCCTCGGCAAACATCATAATATCTTTGTGCTCTGCGTATGCACTGGTATTGAGATGACGTAAAAACTCTACGGCTCCCTTGTTTATATTACTACCATCCTCATTTGGCACCCATTCTCCATCCTCTCTCGCATAATCAAGATACAACATTGAAGCAACTGCATCTACTCTTATGCCGTCAAGATGGTATTTATCAAGCCAAAACAAGGCGGAACTTACCAAAAATGCGCGTACTTCATTTCGATCATAGTTGAAAATTGCACTTCCCCATTCCGGATGATACCCTTTTCTAGGATCCTGATGCTCATACAAACATGTACCGTCAAAAGTGATAAGCCCATGTCCGTCAGTCACAAAATGGGAAGGGACCCAGTCCAAAATTACGCCGATATTGTGATTGTGCATAATATTTACAAATTCTTTGAACTGTTCAGGGGTACCGTATCTGGCAGTTGGAGCAAAATAACCGGTTACCTGATATCCCCACGAGCCATCAAATGGATATTCCGTAATCGGAAGCAATTCCACATGTGTAAAACCAAGTTCTTTTATATAATATGCAAGTTCATTCGCAGCTTCCGTATAATTTAAAAAACAATTATCTTCTTCAACTTTTCTCCTCCAGGAACCCAAATGGATCTCATAAATACTTATGGGTGCTTTATGGGAGTTCTGTTTTTTACGTTTTTTCATCCACATAGCATCATTCCAGGAAAAATCGTTAAGATTCCAAACTTTTGATGCGGACTTTGGAGCAACTTCGGCAAAAAAAGCAAAGGGATCAGCTTTTTCTTTGTTTACTTGTAGATTATCGGAATCGATATAGTATTTATAAAGTGTTTCAATACTAACATCACTAACAAACACTTCCCAGATTCCCGAACCGTCTTGGCGCATTTTTAACGGATGTGTTTGATTATTGAAGTTATTAAAATCAGCTATAAGAAAAACACCTTTTGCATTAGGTGCCCACACAGCGAAATAGACACCTTTTTGATCATTTCTTATATAAGAGTGTGCACCAAAATGGTTATAGAGTTTTGTATGTGTACCCTCTTTAAAAAGATAAATATCAAACTCGCTAAAAAAACTTACATCGTAAAAAGTTTCATATTTCATTGCTTTGGTCTCTCATAATTTTCTGGGTCTAAAATGTAGTTGTAAACTGCTTCGTACTCCTTAGCTGCATCATCCCAGCTAAAATGTTCCTGCATAGCTCTCTGTTGCATATCTAAAAAAGCCTCTTTGTCATTGTAATATATATTTATAGCCCAGATAACAGTGTAATAGAGCGCTTCAGAAGTAGCATCATAAAACTTAAAGCCGTTGCCGTGGCGATGATGCTCGTCGAAATTCACTATAGTATCATCCAGTCCCCCTGTTGCACGAACTATCGGCAGAGTACCGTAACGTAAACTGTAGATCTGGTTCAATCCACAGGGCTCAAAGAATGAAGGCATTAAGAACATATCACACCCTGCTTCTATCTGGTGTGCAAGCGCTTCACTGTACCCTACATGCAAACCGAAATTTTCTCTATGGTGTGCGACACCGGAGAAAAAACCTTCTGCCCACTTCTCACCAGTTCCAAGCATAACAATCTGTACATCATGGTCTAAAATCCCGTTGATAGCGCTTGCAATGAGTCCTATCCCTTTTTGTTCTGCAAAACGACCAACAAAACCGATTAAAGCTACATCATCACGCTGCTCTAAATTAAAATGCTTCTGAATCGCACGTTTGCATGCTGTTTTTCCTTCCATTTGATCACGATCAAAAGTTTCCGCTATATAAGTGTCTTTTGAAGGATTCCATTCATCATAATCTACACCGTTTAAAATTCCAAAGATCTTTTCCTTATGAGCCCAAAGATGTCCATCTAATCCAAATCCAAACTCCGATGTCTGTATCTCTTGAGCGTAACGTTTCGAGACGGTTGTTACTGCATCAGCATGCATCACACCCCCTTTTAACATATTAATATGATTGAAACTTTCTAGCTCATGTGCATTAAAATGTTCCCAGCCAATCTCCAAGAGTTCCATTAATCCTTTATGAAAAATCCCCTGATGCTGCATATTATGGATTGTAAATACTGTTTTGGCATAAGCAAAATCATGTACGAAACGGGTTTTTGACAAAATAGGTAACAATGCAGTATGCCAATCGTTAGCATGGATAATATCCGGAGTAAAGTGAAGTATCTTACACAACTGTAATACCGCTTTTGAAAAGAATACAAAACGCTCACCGTTGTCTTCGTATGAACGGTTATCGTCTTCATAAAAACCGGCCCTGCCAAAATAGTTTTCATGATCAATAAAATAAACCTGCACACTGCTTTGGGGCAAAGTGGTTTTGTAGACTGCAGCCCATAGCTCACCCATACTTCCCATAGGTACCCCAAGAGGTGTATCTAGTTTTATAAGATTTGCTTTATCGATCTTGTAATATCTCGGCAGTACAAGGATGATCTCATGACCAAGTCTCTCAATTGCTTTAGGGAGCACTCCTGCCACATCTGCCAAACCGCCAGTTTTTGCATAGGGAACTGCTTCAGAAGCAGCAAAAAGGATTTTCAGTTTTCGTTTCATTGGTCCTCCTTTAAAAGAGATGCACCTTGCAGCACTGCGTTTTGTAATTTTGTTTTAACAATACGCAGCCCTTGCGTACTTTGCGGCATGCTAAACTCTTTATAGCGTGTTGTAACCGTTTCAAAAATAGTCTCATCATCTGCAATGATCCCTCCTCCTAAAACCAAAATCTCCGGATTAAAAAGAGTTATCACCACTCCAACTGCATGTAAAAGAGCCTCTTCAAACTCCTTGTATAACTCTGTGTGCTCTATGAGTGTAGAGTCTCTTAGCTCTTGAAGTGTTAGGTCTTCATCAATTTGCAAATAACGTTTAAACTTTATAAACCCAGAACCAGAAGCAAAAAGCTCTATGCAGTTATCTTTACCACACCCGCAAACAAATGGGACTTTTTTATAGGGTATATGCCCCAACTCACCAGCTAACGCGTTATTCCCTTTTAACAAACTTCCGTTAGTGATTACCCCTAATCCAAGTCCACTTCCTACATACAGTGCACATATTTCCCCTGTCTGAAAATAGTTTGCTTCTGCTAAAACAGCACAGGAGAGATCATTTTGTATCAAAAACTCTACATCGTATCTGCTTTGAAAATAGTTTTTTATGTTTGGTTCTGTAACTTCTATATTCGGAGCACCGAGAATAATCCCCTTTTTTACTTGTCCTGCATATCCCACAGCTATTGTTTTTACATCTTTATATCTTTGCAACAACTTTTCGATCCAAGGAATAAAGCCGATGCCGTTGCACTTATCACTGCCTGAAGAGATCTCCTGTTTTCCTTCAAAAAGAGCATAACGGAAATATGTTCCTCCAGCATCTATACACAGCTTCAAAACAAACTCTCATACAGTTTCATATAACTCTTCGCTCCTGTTTCAAAGGAAAAATCACATTCCATATTAAAAACCACTGCTTCTTTAAAAGCTTCAGAATCTCTTTTAAGTTTTAAAGCCCGTTCTATCGCCTTTGAGAACTCTTTTTTTGTGTACTTTTCAAACACAATACCTCTGCCGCATCTGTTTTTTTCTTCATGAACACTGTCTTTTAAACCCCCTATTGCGTGAACAATAGGAATAGTCCCATACCGCATTGCAATCATCTGTGCCAAGCCACAAGGCTCAAACAAAGAGGGCATCACAAAAAAGTCTGCCGCTGCATACACTTTATGGGAAAGCACCTCATCGTATGAGTTTTGAAAGTCAAAGTTTGAGTACTTAGATGCCAATGTATTTAGCTTGCTCGTATAGAGTTCTTCCCCTTCACCTAAAACAAAAACATTAATCTTTTTCTCTAACATATCCGGCAGAACTTTTATCAACAGCTCCATCCCCTTTTGCTCGACCAATCTTGAAATCACTACAAATAATGTTTTTCTTGGATCTTTGAGTTTAGATGTTTTTAAAAAAGCCACTTTATTTTCATGTTTATTCTCCAACGTCGTACTATTGTAACACTCTTGAAGATAAGGATCATTTGCAGGATCAAAAACTTTCGTATTGATTCCGTTTAATATACCGCTTAACTTGTCATCATGGTAGCTTAAGAACCCTTCCAGTCCACATCCAAACTCGTCTGTAAGAATCTCTTGTGCATAACTTGGACTTACCGTTGTCACGGCATCAGAATATGCGATCCCTCCTTTCATAGAATTCAGCTGTCCATAAAACTCTAAGGCATCCATATTAAAGTAACTCGGATCAATCCCCAACCTTTCGCACGATTCTTTTGAAAATATCCCCTGATAGGCAAGATTATGGATAGTAAAAACAGTTTTTATATTTAATGATCTCTGATCTATAAAAAGTGCTGCTAAAGCAGTATGCCAGTCATTGAGATGAAGAAGATCAATCTTTAGCTTTAAAGACAACTCTACAATAGCTGCACTAAAGATTCCAAAACGTAGATCATTATTTGCATAATCAATATCGTTATAACCGTAAAGGTGTTTCGTAGTACTTAAAAGAGGTGCTTTTATAAAATAAACACTCAAACCCTCTTGTAAGGTAAAATAAATTTCAATACTGTATAAAATACCGCCCAGTTCAAGTTCAAAACGATCAAACTCTTGGAGGCTTTCTATCTCTAAAAACCCGTATAATGGAATCACGACAGAGATGTCCATATATTTTTTTAGTGCTCTTGGAAGTGCATCTGCAACATCTGCAAGTCCTCCGGTTTTTACGTAAGGAAGTAGCTCACTGGCAGCGAATAATACCTTCATATCTCCTCCCCTCGCAATAATCTTGCACACTCTTCAGGCTCCATACAATTAATAGCCATGCCACTGGAGAGTTCAAAGCCTCCGACATTATAGATCCTAGGAATTATTCGTAGAGTAAAACGGAAATTTTGTTCTAAAAGGGAGATATAACTTTCATTTTCAAAATTTTGATTAAGAGGAGCTTGCATAAATGCCAAATTATAATCAAAAGAGCCTAACTGTTTTGCTAACTTTGTAAAAATCGATTTTACTAAAATTCCCAGCTCCTCAATCTCTTTTTTACCACTTCTCTGTAACGATATGATATTACGTTGGGGAGCAATCATCACTTCAAAAGGATAACTGCTTGCAAACGGACAAAAAGCGACAAAATTTTGTGTTTGTGTAACAAGCCGTTTTTTAAATAAAATCTCATTGTGTAAAATATCTTCAACAATCCCTCTTCCGTGTCTTTGATAGTAGAGCATATTTCTACTCAAAAAATAGATTGCATCTTTTGGCATCACGGGCAAGGCAATAATTTGAGTATGTGGATGTTGCTGCGAAGCACCTGCTTCTTGACCTACATTTTTAAAAACGCTTATATAAACCAAGCGTTTGTCTTTTTGAAGATCCTCTATTCTGGCTACGATTGTTTTGATCCAGTTTTGTACATCACTCTCATCAAGGTCTTCTATATTACATGAGTGACAAGGGGTATCTATAACTATCTCGTGTGCTCCAAGTCCAGGAACTGATTCAAACATTCCGTCACGCTTTGAACTTTCACTTTCTTCTATCTGTACCGCTTTGTAAAGGTTTGGCACAACCCGTGTCTTCCAACCAGACATATCGGGCTCGTTTTTACGCAGGGCAAAGATCTCTTTTGGAGTC
Source organism: Sulfurimonas sp. C5 (assembly GCF_029872055.1). Lineage (NCBI taxonomy): Bacteria > Pseudomonadati > Campylobacterota > Epsilonproteobacteria > Campylobacterales > Sulfurimonadaceae > Sulfurimonas > Sulfurimonas sp. C5. Next base: position 283,081 of record NZ_JARXNQ010000003.1, on the reverse strand, counting down.
AGATGTTCATTCCCTTCACAAAAAGGACAGTTACTTTGTCTATTTTCAAGAGGTTTCGAGGCTGTTATGCTATTTGGTCTTCGAAGCCTTTCAGGAGCTATAATCACATACTGATTGGCAATTCTGTCTAGTCTTATCTCAGACATCGCATATCTCCAAGCTCACATGCAAGTCCAACTTTTGTTCCAAGGAGAAGCTAAAGAACAGTGTTATCTGCTGGGGTGTTTTATCATATCCACTTTCACTTTTGGCAATACTGCTTGCTAAATATGCGTGCACGTCACACTCCCTGTCACTTCGCAAACGCACTGATTTGTTTGTAAAATCATCATACAATACAATCTCCATGCAATTTTTTTGGCTGAACCCGTCAACTATTTTTTCCCCGTTAAGTGTAAGTGTGAGCAGATGGGCAAAATGGAGATTAAACTCCAAAGCATAATATAGATGCTCTTGTGATCTGCTAAGAAGTTGTAGATCAAGATGAAGCGCTTTTTGTTTTACCCTGTATCTTTTTTCTATCTGCACCTCTGTATGCTCAAAAACACTCCCTTGTGTAAGAAACAATATATTACCCTTTTGTAACTTACATTCAGCAGGGCTTTGAAGTGTTTGTATCTTTTGAATCCCCTCTTTCAAATGCTTTAATACAAAAGGAGTTTCTGAGAAACAATCGATAAAAGAGTATCGGGGGATAGAGTCAAATACAAGCTCTTTTTTCAGCACCTCATCCAAGAGCACTGCATCGTGGATGGACTCTATCTCTTTCGTATGTTCCAAAAGTTCAGGCTGACAATGATAATTCTCCTCTTTTCTCATCAGCGTGTTTTGCCAGTTAAAAAGTGTATCAAAAGAGCCAAACTCCATAAGAGCTCCCCCCTCTTTTAAGGAAAATACTAAGGAAAGTTCACTTGTTCTCACTTTCAACTCTTGGTATCCGTCCTTGTTAATATCTAAAAGCTCCCTCTCTTTTCGTTCAAACCCTCTTTCAATTTCTAAAAGATATTTATAGGCATTATCACGTAAATTCGGCAAATAGATCCCGCCAAAAACACCGTGCCAAAAAACATCATTTGTTTGGAGTTTATATAAAGCTTCTTTTTGTACAGCGGAGAAACTGCTGCTTTGTTTGCTAAGCCATAACATCCGTTTGTGGAGATAATTGCTCTCTGGATATTTCACAAAAAAGTTTTTCCATATCCCCCCTTTTACAAATGCTATTCCTTTGTTTTCCATATACTCTTGGCCAAGAGACTTTTGCAGGGCATTAAAAGTTTTGACATTCTCATTTTTTAAACTCCACTCTCCCATCTCAAAATAAGAGGTATTATTCAGATAGGCTATTCCCAAAGAGTGCTGTTGTTGCATATACTCTGTGTAGTGTTGTGTTTTAATGAACTTTTGGTCTAATATCTGATGTACAAAACTTTCCAGCCACCCTTTTGCATAAACCCATTCAAAAGTGTGTGGCCACAAGCCGAATTTCTCTGCATCATCAAAAAAAATAGCAGCCGACCCATTCCTGTTTGCATATTGCATTACAGTATCGATCGCTTTTTCAACATTGGAGAAAGGAAGATTGTAACGAAGTGGCTTAGAGATAGGGAAAAGAGCACACTCTAAACCACTCTCTTCGGTTGTATAGTATCCATCAAGATTATCAGCTGCAAATCCACTGCTTAAAAAGTGGTAATCATCCACTATTACATACTCTATGTCACATTTTACAAGATCCGGAATCAGAGCACTCTCCCATACCCGTTCAGTGAGCCAAAGCCCCTTTGGGTGAATTCCAAAGTGTTTTTTTAAAAATCTGTTTAACTTTTTTATCTGCGCTACTCGATCTTTTGAAGGGATAGAACTTAATACTGGTTCATAATATCCTGCCGTAAGCCACTCTATCGAACCTTTTTGTGTAAGTGTTTTCATTATTGCAAACAGTTCGGGATATTTTTTCCTGATCTCATTCAGCAGCCAGCCACTACAATGCAAAGAGAACTTAAACTCCGGATAGCGCATCATCACTTCAAAAAAAGGTTTATAACTTTTCTGCACAGCCTCTGCTATACACTCGCTGAAATTGTCTACCGGTTGATGCATATGCACGCCAAAAAGAAAACTGACTTGTCTCATAACACTTACCTATACAAACCACTCGTGGGAATAATCATCATCTATATTGATTTTAAGCTCCCCGAAACTCGGCAATATCTGCACTACCTTGCCAGCTTTTTCGATCTCAAAGCGGATCAATATCTCTTTTGAAGACAAATACTCTTTTGCAATACTCATCTCCAAAAGATCGTCACACACACTAAAAATCTCTACATCATCTATAACAATTGTCTCGTTTGGCAGTGTAATTTTTCCGTGAATATTTCCCGGCTCAATAATTACTTCCAAACTATCACTTTCACACAAAATTTCCATATCTGCTGCAAAAGAGAAGTAAAGTTTATGCTTATCCTGTCCATAAAAGATCTTTTTTACAGGACCTCGCTGAGTATCCATTGTAGAAAATACTTTTGTTTCATCTACTACCCCGCAACCTATCCATTCAAAAAATGAATCATGCTTACCGTTAATAACTGGAGAGATATCCGATTTTGGATGTAACCAAAAATCCTGTGTACTTTTGTGTTGTGTAATCGGTATATAAAGATCCGCAGGAGGTGCTATCTCTAAAAGATCGTAAATTGTTATCAAATGATTTCTAAACAACTCATCAAACTCCGCTTCGTACTCACTGAAATGATCATCACCATACCACCAGAACCAGTCTGAACACTCTGCTGCTAAAAAATGCTGTGTTATCAACTCTTTGTTTTTGGAATCCATGTTCTTTTTATGATGTTCATAATCTTGCTTTGTCATAAAAAGAAGCTCCCAGCCTCTTGTTTTTTCACTGCCGCCAACCCACGTGTTAAACTCACCATTTATCCAACTTCCAGAAACTAAATGTTCAAGTTTTTTTGCAGGGAGCGTACACACCTCATCCATCGTTACTGTCTGACACCATGAAAGGGATTGCAGTTTTGTATACAGGCTTTGGAAAAATTCATATCCGTTTGTTTTATAAAACTCCCAGGCATTTTCTGCATCTAATATAACACAAACAAGCGGATCACTGTTTTGAGACTCTATCTTTTGCAACTCTTTAACAAAATCTAAAGCCGCTTCCTCAGCATTTTTATGACGATAGGTAAAACCGATGAGATCACTTAAATAGTGGTCTCTAAAAAAAATCCTCATACCATCATATATATAAGGATGATAAAGTGCCCCTTTATCTGTTTTGTTCAAGGACTTGAAAAGAATCGCCTCGTCTGTTGCGATCCATCCCACTCCTTGTGCAGAACAAAGTGCTACGCTTTTTGGATCTACCGCCCCTTCAGCCGGCCAAAAACCGCTCGGTTTAAAACCAAAAATATCCTCAAAAACTTCTTGAGCTCTTTGCACTTGCAATAAAGCATCATCTTCCAAAGGAATATGATTTTTTGGAATATTTGTCATAGGATGGGCATCTAAAGCATTATTCATATCAAGGAGCAATGGTAAGATAGGATGATTAAGCGGTGTTGTAGAGAAGTTTACAGAACCTTTGGCATACAACGCTTTATAATAATCAAAAAGTCCCTGCATAAAGTTTTGTAACTCATCAAAGAGAAGTTTTTTATCATGTTCATTGTAATCCCTTTGTTTTTCCAGTAACTCTTGAATAACAGCGCTATTTTGACGTAAATAGTTCCCACACCACGATAAAATGAACAAAACTTGCAGCTCAATCAGTTCAGCGTGGGTATAATCATACTGTGCATAAAGTTCTTTATAGCGCTTGACCGGTTTAATCATAGTTTCATAATTAGAACTTTTACATATTTTCACGATCCAAACTTTTTCGTCATCTTGCAACTTTGCCGTTTCACTGTGTAAAAGCGTTAAAAACTTATCGTATTTACGCAGATCGTTTGCATAGAGTTGCAACTGCTTTATAAGTGAAGGGGTGATATTAAAGGTCGCTTTTATTCCCTCTTTTCCCTCTACCATCCAAGGCATGTCATAATAGTCTTTTATAGCATGCAAAAACACCCACGGCAGTTGCATAACACCTGTTGCATCTGTATAGTCCGGCTGGTGCATATGCCATAAAAAACTCAACTTCATTGTATTATCCTATTGGGCGATCCAGTCTGCCATTTTTTCTTTATACTGTTTAAATAGATTTTCCCCGACAACATCGTCTTTGGCTTGAATATAAAGATTTAAATATTCTCCGTATTGGTGAGGAATCATCAAAATCCAGTCCGTATCGTTTTCCCAGATTTTCACCCCGTCCAAATGGGAAGATTTTTTTCCTTTAGCACTCTCTAAAAATTTTCTCATCATCTTTGCTTTTAAAGATTGCGGGCACTCTACTTTTGTCGTTTTATAGTAAAAATAATCGATCTCTTTGGCTACCTCAGAGAGTTTCAAACCACTGGCATTAAGAAGTTCAAGAATCTTTAAAATTGCAAAGAGAGCATCCCGCGTATAGTTGAATTCGCTAAAAGTGTAGTTCCCGTCAACTGTAGCGATAAAATCGTAACGTTTTAACTGCTCTACGGTAAAATCGGTATATTTTCCTCTCTCGATAATCAAATTATCAAATTCCAGTACATCAGGTGCCCAAGTAGGTAAAAACACCTTTTTCTTCTCATTTTCTTTAGTAGTAACACTCAACAGATATAAAATACAGTGAAGTGATTTAATCTTGTTGAGTACCTCCCCACGATCTGTAATAAAAGTGATTGTTTGAGCATTTGGAGCGATCAATACTCCAATATCGTATCCTAAACTCTGCACAATTTTCGACATATTCTCAGTAGAGCGTTTTTTCATGACGACAAAATTTGAGAGCTTTTGCTCATCATAGTAGGAATTAAGTACAATATTTTCTATTCCCATCTCATTTAAAATAGTAGGAAAAACTTTTGCAGCATTTCCATGCATAAGGTCAACTGCAATTCGCAGATTACTTTGTCGGCTGCCTACTTGGTCCAAACACTCCTCAATACTGTTTTTATACTGTATACACTCTTCACAATAATGACTCTCAAAGATCTCCCCGATACTTTCATGTTCAACCCGTCTAAACTTCTCAGTAAAAAATGCTTTTTCTATCACCTTTGCAGCTGAAGTATTAATACGTACAGCATGTTCGTCAAACAGTGTAATCTCAGAGTTTCTCGGATCATTAATACAGCGTTTAAACTGTGCACCGGCTACATATTGTGAATTTTTTGCCAAAGTAAAGCGCAACAGTGGCTGCGGTATGCTTTTAAGATCATGTACATGTACACCGGCAGAAAGAAGTCCTCCTAAAAAAGCACGTTTAAGCATACGTGAGTTTTTATCATCATCTCTTCCAACTACTACTGTTGAACCAACAGGTAACTGTGAAGCAAATGCTTCAGCAAGTTTTGTCGCCATATCACAAGAGAGTTCCACATTGCTTGTACCCATCACACTTCCGTTTTCAAAAATAGAATTTTTGTACCTACTACCTAAAACTATATTATGGCTCACTATAGAGGCCGCTTCGATCTTTTTATCCGGCCAAACAGTAATATCTCGTTCAAAAGAGCTTAACTCTCCAATTTCACACCCTTCAGCCAAAATGAGTCCAGCTTTTACAGTGACGTTTTTTCCTATACTATTGTCATTACAAATTACAGTGTTATCAAGTTTTGTTTTTTTCCCGATAAAAACATTCTCCCAGATCACACTATTTCTAATCTTAGCTTCCGCATCAATTACAACATTATCTGCTATTACGCTATTATAAAGTTTTACACCATTGTTTAGAGTCACCTTTTTGCCTAAAACAACTGTCCCTGTAATCTCAATAGATTTGTCCAGATGATATGGTTTTTCCGAATACAACACACCGTCTGGAAAACTTTCTTTGTGCCCATACAATGGAAAATCAATACGCTTGGCAAAGATATCCTCATACACCTCGCGATAACTCTCTGGATTTCCTACATCTCGCCAATAACCGCTTAAGTTGCATCCCATAAGCTCAACCTCATGCTTCATCAATAAAGGAAAAAGGTCTTTTGCAAAATCAAAATTCTCGTTTTTCGGTATATACTCCAAAATCTCGGGTTCAACAACATAAATTCCTGTATTGATAGTATCGGAGAACACCTCCCCCCAGCTTGGTTTTTCTAAAAATTTTTCAATAATACCTTCTTCATTGACAATCACCACTCCAAACTGCAAAGGATTGTCTACAGAAGTTAGTCCAATAGAGAGTTTTGATTTTTTCTCTTTATGAAAAGCAAAAAGATTTCTAAAATCAAAATCGGTTACGAGATCGCCACTGATTACGATAAAGTTCTCATTCCCTATATACTCTTGTGCAAGTTTGACAGCTCCTGCTGTCCCGTAATCTTCATCAGGAAGTACATAAGTAATTTTGATCCCAAAATCACTCCCGTCTTTAAAATACTCTTTTATAATCTCAGGCTTAAAATACAACAATACGATAAATTCTGTTATGCCGATTTTTTTGAGCATCATCATCGTATGCTCCATCATCGGTTTGTTCATTATAGGCAACATTGGTTTTGGTTTAGAGTTTGTCAAAGGTTGAATTCTTGTACCAAATCCTCCGGCCATCACAACAGCTTTCATCTAATTTTCCTTTCTTTCTTGTATTTTATATTCATAAAGCAGCTCATAATATTCTTTGACCATTCTGGTGGAGTCAAATTCCAAATCAATTTCAGTCATCGCATTTTTCATAATTTTTGTCCATTTTTTCGGATTTTCATAGTATGTAGGAAGAATCTTCTGTTCTAAAATATCCATCATATTTTTATTGTCAATCTTGTCTTGTTCATCATGACTTAAAGAGTGTTCAACTGCCGGAATAGTAAAAGAATTTCTTCGATCTCGTGCAAATTCTGGATGCCATCCATCATCGATAGAAAAATGGACCGAACCGTTCATACTTGCACTCATACCACTTGTTCCACTCGCTTCCCTAGTAATACGCGGAGTGTTAAGCCAAAGATCGCTTCCTTGTTTGAGTAATCTTGAAAGACTGAGTTCATATCCGATTAACACGGCAATATTTTTATATTTATGACTCATATAGATCAGTTCATTAAAAAGACTGATTGCTCCGCTATCGGTCGGGTAAGGTTTTCCGGCCCATATAATTTGTACAGGCATTTGAGTGTTTTCAAGCAATTTTTGAAATCTTGCAAAATCGTACTTTAAAAGTCCCGGCCTTTTATACTCTGCAAAACGTCTAGCCCATACAATTGTAAAAACATCGGGATCAAACATCTTGCCTGACTGATCCGCAACTTCATCAAAAAGAATTTTTTTAAGGTGCTTTTTTCGGGCTTGCAGCTCATAATCTTCATGCTCATCAAGGGCACGAATAAGTGTTTTATCAGTCCAGTATTTTTTATTTTGTGCATTAGTAATTGAGATTATTTCACAGCTGTCAGTAATCTCTTTCCACATATTTTGTGCAACTTTTTTATGGATTTTTGAAACGGCATTGGCACGTTTAGAGTATCTCAGTGCCTCTACGGTAAGGTTCAGTTTTTCTTTATGACAATGACAAAGAGAATGTACTTCATCTTTTGTAAGGGAACTAAAAAAACCCATCTCATATAAAAAATCAAATCTATGAGATTCATTTCCGGCTGCTTCTGGAGTATGAGTTGTAAATACAACATGCTCTTTCACTTTTTGTATATCTTTTAAACGTGTATACAATTCATAAGTAAGTGGCAGGGAATGCCCTTCGTTCATATGATAAACATCTACTTTTCGATTCATAGCTTCAAGGATTTTTAATCCTCCTATACCTAGAACAATCTCTTGTGCTATCCGTGTTCTTTCATTGGAATCGTAAAGTTTATGTGTAATAGTTCTAGAAAGGTAATCATTTTCATCAATATCGGTAGAGAGTAAGATAATAGGTGCGGTTCCAAAAACTTCCGGATGGACTAAAAAAGCTTTTATTACTACATCATTGTTTTCTATCCGTACAGTAGTTTTGTACTCCAGCTCTTCCAAGAAATAATAAAATTTTCTTAAATAATTGGGTTTTAATGTCCTGTCTTCATTTCTTCCCTGATCATAGTAGCCAAAACTCCATAATATTCCTATCCCTATAATGTTTTGTTTCAGGTCATAAGCGCTACGCATATGAGATCCGGCTAAAAAGCCTAAACCACCGGAATATATTTTTAAAGCTTGATCAACAGCAAACTCCATGGAGAAGTAAGCAACACTTGTTTCATAGTTCTTATTTATATCGTAGGAATGCAATTTCATGCAAAGCCTTTTATATTTCGTAAAAGTTTATACAAGAATACGAAAATTGTTTTTTCTTGTGAAATATCAGTTTATAGTATCTAATCTTAGTTTTTTATAAACTGTAAAAAAAGGGCCATTTGATAATACAGCTTTTTTTCGCTATAATTCGCCACTTTTTATTTAGNACGCATATGAGATCCGGCTAAAAAGCCTAAACCACCGGAATATATTTTTAAAGCTTGATCAACAGCAAACTCCATGGAGAAGTAAGCAACACTTGTTTCATAGTTCTTATTTATATCGTAGGAATGCAATTTCATGCAAAGCCTTTTATATTTCGTAAAAGTTTATACAAGAATACGAAAATTGTTTTTTCTTGTGAAATATCAGTTTATAGTATCTAATCTTAGTTTTTTATAAACTGTAAAAAAAGGGCCATTTGATAATACAGCTTTTTTTCGCTATAATTCGCCACTTTTTATTTAGGAAAATATGACATGACAACTAGCCTTTTACTTATTGTACAGATTGTTTTAGTAGTTATTATAACAATCGCAGTATTATTACAAAAAAGCTCAAGTATAGGTCTTGGTGCGTACAGTGGTTCAAACGACTCTGTTTTTGGAGCAAAAGGTCCAAACAGTTTCTTAGCAAAAACAACGTTTATTATCGGTTTTTTATTTGTTGTAAACACTATTGCACTAGGTTACATGTATTCAAAAGCTGCAGAATCTTCAGTCGTTGATGAGATTGTTGAGAACACAGCAGTAGCTGCTCCGGCAGTAAAAGTTGAAACAAATACTACAAAATAGAGGAGCGCATCATGACAAACGAGATTTTTGACACTTGCGAAAAGAAGATGAAGTCAAGCATCGAGCACATGCTCAAAGAGTTTAAAACATTAAGAACGGGTAAAGTAAATACTGCCGTTCTTGATCACATTAAAATTGATTACTATGGGACACCGACACCACTTGATCAAGTTGGTTCAGTGATTGCTACAGATGCTACGACTATCGTAGTAAATCCATGGGAAAAAAACCTTTTAGGTGATATCGAATCTGCTATTGCAGCTGCAAACATCGGTGTTAATCCTAATAACGACGGTGAACAAATTAAACTTTTCTTCCCACCAATGACAGTTGAACAAAGACAAGATACTGTTAAACAAATGAAAGGTATGGGTGAAAAAGCGAAAGTTTCAGTAAGAAACGACAGACGTGATGCAAATGACAAAGTAAAAAAACTTGAAAAAGATAAAGAGATCACTCAAGATGATTCTAAATCTGCTCAAGACAATATCCAAAAACTAACTGATAAATTCATCGCAGAGATCGACACTATCTTAAAAGACAGAGAAGCAGAGATTTTAAAAGTTTAATCACGCCAAAGAAATTATTCTCTTTGTCTACGCTAACGCTTGGTTCTCCCTCTGCGGAGAACCCACGCACCTTTGGTGCTTTTACTACATCATAAATATAGGAAGACCTATGGATATCAAACAAATTTATATGGATGCAAACGCTCTATTAGAGGGTCACTTTAAACTTAGTTCTGGAAACCATTCACAATACTACCTTCAATCTGCAAAAGTTTTAGAAGATCCTAAAACAGCTACAATGTTAGCGACTGAACTTGCTAAACAGATTAAAGCAAGCGGTTTAGAGATCGACACTGTATGTGCACCTGCTCTTGGCGGACTTATCGCAGGATATGCTTTAGCACAAGCTTTAGATGTGCGTTATATTTTTGCTGAACGTGTAAACGGAGAAATGTCAATCCGTCGTGGTTTTGAAGTAAGCAAAGGTGAAAAAGTTTTAATGTGTGAAGATATCATTACAACTGGTGGATCAGCTATGGAAGCTGCAGCTGTTGTAAAAGAGCTTGGTGGTGAAATCGTTGGTGTTGCTGCACTGGCAAATCGTGGTTTTTGTCATAGAGAAGGTAGTGATGTTGAAACACAGCCAAACTGTAAATTACCTCAAGATATCCCATTCTTTGCATTAGCTGACTTTACATTTGAGATGTATTCACCGGACAATTGTCCATTATGTAAAGATGGAAGTGAAGCTATTAAACCTGGAAGCCGCGGAAACTAAAAAGTTTCTTGCGTCGTCCTGCTACTTTGTTTCAAGCTGACACGTTATCATTCTATCAACTAATACACGTGCTACCTCAACTTTTCCATCTACTATAGATGTGATAGGTAAATGAGAAAGTTTTGCCTGTTCTGCTAAGGTAGTCGCTTTAACAACTACATTCGCATCTTTTGAATGTTCTAGTACTGCTTCACAAATATTATATTTTTTCTCTACATTATCAAGTGTGACAATAATGGCAGCCGCTTTGTCTATATGTAATGCATCTAAAATGCTTGTTTTTGAAGCATCCCCTAAGTAAGCATCTCTACCGTGCTTTAATGCTTTTATAACATGTTTGTTAGAGTTATCTATAACTACAAAATCTATCCCTAACTCTTCAAGCTGCTGTGCAACAAACTTACCTACTACACCATATCCACAAACAATTACATGATTTTGTTTCCCTTTTAATGTTGAAAAGTCTGTCTGCACAAACTGTTCTTTGACAATACTGTTTACAAAATCATTAATTTTAGAGATAAAAAAAGGTGTAATCATCATAGAAAAAATTACGATTAGCACTAAAAACATAGAAAGTTTAGGATCAAGCAAACCACCGCTTGTAGCCAGTGCAAAGATAACAAAAGAGAACTCTCCGACTTGTGATAATGAAAGTGCTGCTTTTAAAGAAGTCGGTACATTATTGCTGAGTTTTAAAACACCGAAAACTATTATACTTTTGAAAATAAATACCAGTAAAAAGAGTAAAAGAATTGAACCTATATTATCAACAAAAAGCATTACGTCTATCTTCATACCTACAGTAACGAAGAAAGTTCCTAGAAGAAGATCTTTAAAAGGAGCAATATCAGCCTCTACTTTATGATGATATCTTGTCTCAGCAATAATCATCCCCACAACAAATGCCCCAAGTGAATATGTAAATCCCATTGCCGAAGCAAACAGTGAAGCACCTACAACAATAAAGAGAACACTTCCCATAAACAGCTCATCCAATTCCGAAGAAGCTGAGAAATGAAGTAGCCATGAAACCAGACGTTTACCCACTATAAACAAAAGTCCCACTACTACGACGGCACTTGTCAATGTATGCCAAAGAATAGTTGCGACACCTTCATCACCTTCAGTTGTTAAAAAACCGATTAAGATTAAGATAGGGATGACCGCTATATCTTGAAAAATCAAAATTCCAGTAGCATTTTGCCCGTAAGGTCTATAAATCTCTTTTGAACTTTTTAAATAGCTTAGTACCACAGCCGTAGATGAAAGGGAAAATGCAAGAGCTATAAGTAAAGACGGAGTAGAAGCAACATTAAAAACATAATGTGCGATAAAATAAAATAAAACGGAAGTAAGACCTACCTGTAAAAAACCGTTACCAAAGATCTGTTGACGCATACTATTCATTTTACCCAAAGAGATCTCTAGCCCTATCGTAAACATCAAAAATACAATTCCAAATTCGCCTATAAGTTCTAATTCATGGGAGTGACTGGCATCTCTTAGATCAAAAAGATATACAATGAGCGTTCCCGTTAAAATGTACCCTATTATCTGGGATATTCCTATCTTTTTTAGAAATATATTGAGAACTATCGATATCCCTAAAGCGATAATAATATAAAGAAGTGTATTTTCCATGCCAAACTTTCATAATTTAATAAGTGATTATAGTATATAATCACGTTTATATTTATAAATATGTGGAGATTTTTATATGACTAAATACATTTTTGTTACCGGCGGGGTTTTAAGTTCTCTTGGTAAAGGGATCACAGCGGCAAGTATTGGTACACTTTTAAAACATGCTGGTAAAAAAGTGGGTATGTTAAAAATAGATCCATATATTAACGTTGACCCTGGGACTATGTCTCCTTTAGAGCACGGTGAAGTATTCGTAACAAAAGATGGAGCTGAAACCGACTTAGATATTGGAAACTACGAAAGATTTTTAGATACGTCATATTTAAAAACTTCAAACTTTACAACGGGTCAGGTTTATTCAACTGTAATTGAGCGTGAGCGTGCAGGTGGATATTTAGGACAGACTATTCAAGTAATTCCTCACATCGTTGGTGAAATTGTTAGCCGTATCAAAGCTGCCGGTGAAGGGCATGACATTTTAGTTGTTGAGCTTGGTGGAACAGTTGGAGACATTGAAGGTTTACCGTTTATGGAAGCGATCCGTCAAATGAAACATGATGACGAGGTTGCAGGAACTTTCTTTATCCATGTAACACTGATCCCATTTATAAAAGCTGCAGGTGAATTAAAATCGAAACCTACACAACACTCTGTTCAAGAGCTTCGCCGTATCGGTATCACTCCACAGATGATTATCGCTAGAAGTGAAAATGCACTTCCTAAAACATTCAAGAAAAAACTTGCAATGAGCTGTGATGTCCATGCTGACAGTGTTGTAGAAGCACTTGATGCTGCATCTATTTATGATGTTCCGATGAGCTTTTTAAGACAAAACATCTTAAAACCAATCGCAAAAGAACTCGAACTAGGTGAGCTTGAACCTGATATGGAAGAGTGGGATAACCTTGTTAAGAAAATCGTACAACCAAAAGGAAAAGTGGTTATCGGTTTTGTCGGAAAATACCTTGCACTTAAAGAGTCTTACAAGTCTCTTATCGAAGCACTTATCCATGCAGGTGCACACTTAGACAGTCGTGTTGAGATCTGCTGGGTTGATTCTGAAGAGATCGAAGAAAAAGGTGCAGAAGCATTGTTAGCTGATTGTGACGGTGTTTTAGTTGCAGGTGGTTTCGGTAATCGCGGTGTTGAAGGAAAAATTCAGGCAATCAACTATGCACGTGTAAACAAAGTACCATATCTTGGTATTTGTCTTGGTATGCAGCTCACACTTGTAGAGTATGCTAGAAATGTTCTAGGTTATGAAGATGCAAATTCTGTAGAATTTAATGAAGAAACAACGCATCCTATGATCTATCTAATTGACAATTTCTTAGATCAAAGTGGTGGTATGCAGCTTCGTACACACCAATCACCGATGGGTGGAACTCTTCGTCTTGGAGAATACCCTTGTGATACAAAAGAGGGTTCACTTCTAAGAGAAGCATATAACGGTGAAAAAACAATTTATGAGAGACACCGTCACAGATATGAGGCAAACCCTACATATAGAGATGCGCTTGAAGCTGCTGGAATGATCGTAACCGGAGAATCAAACGGTCTTATCGAAGCTGTTGAAGTAAAAGATCATCCATGGTTCTTAGGTGTGCAGTTCCACCCTGAATTCACATCTCGTCTACAAACTCCAAACCCTTCGATTCTAGCGTTTGTTGATGCAGCTCTTAAATCAGAATAATCAATTTCTTTCAAAACAAGACCTCTACAATCTGCTTTTAAGCAGATTTGACGGAGAAGATAAAAAACTTTCACATATTCCAAATCCTGCACTACTTTTTAACGGTGAAAAAGCCGCAAAAAGAATAGCTGAGGCAATACTAACAAACCAGAAGATAGTGTTAGTCGGCGACTATGATGTTGATGGTGTAAGTTCTACTGCCATTATGGTGGACTTTTTCAGACAAATTCCTTACCCTCTTGAAGCTATTATTCCAAACAGGTTTACAGACGGTTACGGGGTAAGCCCTAAGATTTTGGAACGTGTTGACGCAGATCTTGTACTTACTGTCGATAACGGTATTACGGCTATAGAAGCTGCAGAGATCTGCAAAGAAAGAGGCATAGATCTTATCATTACCGATCATCATACCCCTTCGGAAAATCTACCAGATGCCTATGCGATCGTTGATCCGAAACTTCCTCAGTGCCAGTACCCATTTAAAGAGATCTGCGGTGCACAACTGGCTTGGCTCATTTTAGCACTTGTAAAAAGAGAACTTGATCTTAAAATAGACATGAGACAGTTTTTAGACATTTTGGCAATTGCAATCATTGCCGATGTAATGCCTCTGATTGATATTAACCGTACACTGGTAAAAGAGGGGCTTCGTTATATGATGCATTCATCTCGTCCCTCTTCTATCATTATCAGAGATTTTTTAAATAAATCCCAGATAAGTTCTGAAGATATAGGATTTATGATTGCACCTCGCATCAATTCTGCGGGACGTCTTGAAGATGCCTCCATTGCACTAGAATTCTATACTGCTGAAAATACATCTAAGGCCTATCATCAGTTTGAACTTCTTGGAAAACTGAATGAACTTCGTAAAGAGACTGAAGCCAAAACGACGCAAATGGCTCTTGAACAGGTAAATTCTGACGATAAAGTAATTGTAGTTGCCTCAGAAGGTTGGCATGAAGGTGTTGTTGGTATTGTTGCATCAAGACTAGTCGATCGTTACTCAAAACCTGCAATAGTACTCAGTATAGAAGGTGAGAATGCAAAAGGAAGTGCAAGAAGTATCGGAAACGTCGATATTTACGCACTAATAAAAGAAAATGAACACTTGTTAACTAAATTCGGTGGGCATAAAATGGCTGCCGGTTTAGGTCTAAAAAGTGAATTGATTGACACATTTAGAGATGCCATCAATACCAGTGCCGTATCTATACCAAGAGAAGACTTCATTCCCCAAGAATCACTCAGCGGCATATTATCAACAGACGAAATAGACAATGAGATCTTAGATCTTTTAGACTCATTTGAGCCTTTCGGTGAAGCCAATTCACGCCCTTCATTTTTACTTGAAAATGCTGAAGTTGTCAGTATAAAACTTTTAGGTGCTGATAAAGCTCATTCAAAAATAGAAGTGCGCCAGTATCCTCACCAAAGAAAAACAATTGAACTCATAGCATTTCGGACTGTTTTTGAAATGCCTGAAGATAAAAAAATTACATGTAGCTATACCATCGCAAAAAATGAATTTAATAACAGGGTCTCTGTCCAACTCTTACTCAAAAAGATTTATTAAAGTGTGTGACAGCTATAATAATTTCCATATTATGCTAGCAGGAAGAGTTGAGAACGAATGATCGAAAAAAAAGAATGTTTTCGAGCAAGAGGCAATATTATTGCCTTCCAAGCACTTAATGACGATAAAGTTATCTATGCACTTCAACATAAAACTATAAAATCTTTTTCTACACTGACATGTAAGGCATTAAGCAATATATCTGTTGAGTACCTTTCCAGCCAAACGACAGCTATAGACTTTCATAAAAGTTTAGAACTCGTTGCAATTGCCAATGGAAAAACTATCTATATAATTCATACAAAAACAAAAGCCGTTTTACAAACTATCATTAGCTATACGGGAGATATCGAGATACTCCATTTTGTACAAAACTCTCCCTATCTTATAACAGGAACAAAAAACGGTCGTGTTGTACAGTACAGATATGATGGAAAAACAAGTCTATCACGTCTTTGTTCTTTCCCTTTTAACAATCCAATTGGAAAAAAAGTAATTGATAAAAACTATGTAGGCGCAATTGAATCAAATGACACATATGTGGCATGCAGCGGTTATGGGGGTGCTATTACCATTATAAAACTCCATTCATTAACACACAAACAAACCATTCAGTCTGCACGAGTACGAGTAAACACACTCAAATTCATTAATAATGAACTTCTTATCTCTGCTACTATTGACTCAAATATTTATTTTCACAATCTGACACAATATAGGCACACTAAAACTATTACCAGTCCAGTAGGTATCGTTTCAACTATTATTCCCATCCCTAATACAAATTATGCGATGGTTAGCGGGGAATCCAACAAAATTGCTCTTCTTGATCTAAATGCACAAAAAGTAGTTTCCAATGAGCTTATCAAATTTAATTTAAATGTAAAATCTTTTACTTTAGTAGAAGAAGATACTATTGTTGCTGTTCTTGAAGATAACAGTGTAGAAAAAACTTCTTTTTCCCGCTTAGAAGAGTTTGAAGATCTTATCAAAAGAAATTTACTTGAACGCGCTTACCTGCTTGTTGAAAAAAATCCTTTGCTGCTATCAACACCTGCTTACCAAGAACTTGAAGATATATATAATAGATTATATAATCAGGCATTGGATGCCCTCATCAATTCAAATAAACAAGAAGCAATGATCTTGCTCAGCCAGTTTTCAACCATCAAAAGCAAAAAAGATGATATTAACCTTGTTCTTAACTCTTTTGAACAATACAAGAAGTTTCATACCCTTGTTTTAGCTAAAAAACATCATCTAGCCTACTCTATCAGTGAAAACTATCCGACATTAAAAAGGACTTATCCTTATAAAAAACTCGAAGATGAATTTAAAAAAACATTCGATTTTGCCCAAAAACAAATTAAAATAGGAAGAATGGATATAGCTGATGAGATATTATCTGTTTATAAAAGTGTTCAATCCAAAAAACTTCTTGTAAAACTTCTAATACATAACAATAAAGATTTTTTACTTTTTCTTAGTGCTATAAAAACTAAAAACTATCAAAACATTGCTTCTTTAATCAAAAAAAACTCTGTTTTTGCACAACTCCCGCAATATCAAGATCTTTTAGATAAGTTACAAAATAAACTTTTAGAGATTCGAAATAACATCTATCAAACTGATATTCCTATCGCTATTGAAAAAATAAAACAGGTTCAATATATTCCGCAAATACGCGAACAGCTACAAGAGCTCTTTGAACTTGCAAACAATACAAAAACCCTGCTTTCTTACTATGAGAAAAATGATTTTTTTAATTGTTATCTTACATTGGACAAATCAAAGTCTTTAGAGCCCTTAAAGCTCTCGAAAATGCTTGAAAGCCATTGGTTAAAACGGATAGATAAATGTGAAAATTTAGCACTAAAAGGGGACCTTAAAGGTATTAAAGAGGTTTTGGGAGAACTTATAGTTTTAAAAAGCAGAAGTGCAAAAGTCGGTGATCTTATTCGCCTTTGCTTTCAGACAAAGATCAAACAGCTTCTCTCAAAAAGAGCATATACTAAAGCAGAAAGTATTATTTACTCTTACATTGATATCTTCGGCTTGGATACGGAGATAAAAACATTAATGAGGACATATGAGAAGCTCTCGCAGAAAAAACTGGCAATCACAACCAATCAAGAGCTTTTTAAAGATCGTGATGCTTGGCTGGAATCTGCATCTATCGTCCGAGAATATAAAAACTAATTACTCCATTATCTCAATAAGTTCGTTTACAACCTCTTCAAACATTACTTTAAACATTGCACCCTGAGCAATAAAGCGCTGCATCGATTCTTTTTTATCGATCGCTTCATCAAGTTCCGGATCTGTCCCTTTATTGTAAGCACCTATTCTGATCAGCGTCTCATTTTCTTTTAGAAGTGTATATAAACGACGAAATTTCATAGCTGCTTTATAATGTTCCTGAGAGATAATATCGTTCATTACACGCGAAGCCGAGTTTAAAATATGTACTGGCGGATAGATACCGAAATCTGTCATCTCTCTTGAGAGAACAATGTGCCCATCTAAAATAGAGCGGGACTGATCGGCAATTGGATCACTCATATCATCCCCTTCTATAAGGACCGTAAAAAATGCAGTAATACTACCCTTGCCTACCTCTTTTCCTGCACGTTCCATAAGTTGCGGTAAAAGAGTCAAAGATGAAGGCGGATACCCTTTTGAGGTCGGTGGTTCACCAAGTGCCAAACCTATTTCACGCTGTGCCATAGCAAAACGGGTTACAGAGTCCATAATGAAAAGTACATCTTGATTTTTATCTTTAAAATGCTCTGCAACACTCATAGCAGCAAAGGCACCGTATTTTCTCATAAGTGGAGAATCATCACTTGTTGCAACAACTATAACAGTGTTAGTAAGATCGCCTCCAAGATTTTTTTCAATAAACTCCGGTACTTCACGTCCACGCTCACCAATAAGTGCAACTACTTTAATTGGGGCTTCAGAACCTCGAACAATCATCCCCATTAAAGTAGATTTACCAACACCGCTTCCTGCAAATATCCCTAACTTTTGTCCTTTTCCACAAGTTAAAAGACCATCAATGCTTTTGACCCCTACTCCAAATACTTCATCGATCATACCACGTTTCATCGCAGCAATCGGTGCTTTGATAATTGGAGAGAGTTTTGCACTCTCTATAGGACCTTTGCCGTCAATTGGACGCATAAAAGGATCAACTACGCGACCTAAAAGTGCATCACCGACAGGAATATTTAAACCTGTTGCATCAAGAAATACACGATCACCCGAGCGGAATCCCTCTACAAAACTAAACGGTGTAATATAAAAAGAAGTTCCGTCAATCTCAGTAACCATACCGACCGTTTCCTGCCCTGTATCGTTTGAGACTATTTTAACCATATCACTAATGCTTACACGTAAACCTTTTGCAATAATCACAGTTGCATTGATCTTTACAACTTCGCCAAATGCAACCGAATAGTTTTTATTGCCGAGTTTATCTTTTAGTGATGAGAGCGGCATGTGTTAAAATTTAGTCCCTGACGGAGAATTAATTAAAGAGAAAAACTCTGCTCTTGTTTTATCATCTTTTTTAAATAAACCACGAAGAGCCGATGAAGTAGTAGTAGAGTTAATTTTCTCAACCCCTCTCATCTCCATACACATATGGCGTGCTTCAACGACAACGGCAACCCCTTTTGGTTCAATCGTATCCATGATTGCATCTGCTATCTGCTCCGTTAATTGCTCTTGAATCTGCATACGACGTGCAAAAACATTTACAACACGAGGAATTTTTGAAAGTCCGACAACTTTACCATCTGGAATGTATGCTACATGTACACGTCCTATAATTGGTAATAAGTGATGCTCACATGTTGAATAAAATTCGATATCCTTTACAAGTACCATCTCATCGTTTGTACTTGTAAAAAGTGCTGATGAGAGGATCTCTTTTGGATTTTCTTTATATCCACCATAAATAAATTCATACGCTTTTCTTACACGTTTTGGAGTGTCTTGTAAGCCTTCACGAGAAGGATCTTCTCCAACATGCTCCATCATCATCTTTACTGCATTTTCAAATTCTGTATTTTTATCTGACAAAGTTTTGCCTTTGAATTTTTTTTTAATGATAGCATAACACTATCTTGCTGAGAAAATAATGTAATAAAAAATTTATTTAAAACCTATTCAGACACTTTACGCAATAAATAGACTCCGGAACAAGTTTTAGTCGCTCGACGGCTATTTCCTCTTCACACTCTTGACATATTCCGTATTCAGTATTATCTATACGAACCATTACAGAAGATAATCTTTCAAATCTTTCCTGAAGCTCTTGATATCTATTAAAAAAAACTGCTTGCTCTTGAAGTAGTGTCTGATATGCAGCGTGGTCCAATGAACAATCTTTTTTAATTGGTATTAATCTCTTTTCTAACTCTTCCAATTCTATTTGTAGGTTTTTTAAAGAGTCTTTTATCGTATTTTTTAAATCTGATTTTTCTGCTTGAGTCATAGCTAATTTCTATGTAGGAGATAAGTGCATAAGAATGCACTTATAAAGTTTTTAGTGGATAAAAGTGTGAGGAACGATAAGCGGATATTTTTTCATTCTTCTATAGATATGTTTACGTACCGCTTGACGTAAGTCAGCCTCAAACGCTTTATGGTTGCTGATAAGACCTGGTTTCATATTGATTAGGAAGTTTTCTAGTACATCCTCAATCTCTTTTGCAAACGCTTTGTCTTTTTTGTCCGCTACTAAACCAAATGAAGTTACTTTTGGTTTGTTTAGCATTTTCGCATCTTGTTCACTTACTTCTGCCACGATCATTACAACACCGTCATTCGCAAGTTTTTGACGATCGATTACGATATCATCTTCAATCTCAAGATTATTTTGGTTATCGATATATGTCTTACCTGTTTTAACAGTTTTAACTTTTCTCATATATTTTGGTGCAACTTCGATCTGCTCACCGTCTGTCATAAGAAGAACGTTTCTTTCAGGTACTCCACACAGAATAGCTGTCTCTTTGTGCTTCATAACGTGATTGTACTCACCGTGAACAGGTAAGAAGAATTTCGGATTTACTAAACGAAGCATTAGTTTTTGCTCTTCGATCGAAGCGTGACCAGAAACGTGAATATCTCTGTCCATAGAAACAGTAGCCCCACATTTTTGGATGAAGTTCATCATATTTGAAATACTTCCTTCATTCCCTGGAATTGCACGAGAAGAAAGGATGATTAAGTCTGTCGGCTTGATCTTAATATGTCTGTGTTCACCGATACTCATTCTAAATAGAGCAGAGTTAGCCTCTCCTTGTGAACCTGTTGTCACGATAAGAACATCTTTGTCATTCATACGAGAAACTTCTTCCGCATCAACAAAGATGTTTTTAGGGAATCTAATATAATCGTATTGCATCGCAATCTCGATATTTCTTTCCATACTTCTACCGATTACACATACCTTACGCCCATGTTTTACACCATACTGAATAGCTTGGTACACACGGTGGATGTTTGAACTGAACGTTGAAAGAATCACCCTGCCCTCAGCTTTAGAAAAAGCACGATCAAGTGCCGGTGCTACAGTTAACTCAGACGGTGTAGGATTTGGGTTATGCGAGTTTGTAGAGTCACTTAGTAAACAAAGTACTCCTCTATCTCCATAATATGCTAAACGGTGTAAGTCTGCTGGATATCCATCTACAGGAGTGTGATCTATCTTAAAGTCACCAGTATGGATAATAGTCCCTGCTTCTGTTGTAATTGCTAATGAAGATGAATCAATAATCGAGTGTGTCATATGCATCCATTCGATTTCAAAGTCATTACCGATTTTGTAAACTTGACGCTTCTCGATTGGATTAAAATATTTTCTACAATCTTTTAAATGGTGCTCGTCAAATTTATTTCCGATCATCGCTAACGGTAAAGGCGTTCCGTAAATAGGGAACTGCATCTCTTTATAAAGATACGGCATTGCACCGATATGGTCTTCGTGAGCATGGGTAATGATAACCGCTACAATCTTATGCTTGATCTCTCTTAAGTATGCAAAATCAGGAATTAAGATATCAACACCGTGCATCTCTTCATCCGGGAAACTCATCCCTACGTCAATTAGAATTGCTTCGTTTTCTGTTTCAAAAACAGCAATATTCCCACCGATTTCACCTAAACCACCAAGTGGTGTGATACGTACTTTAGCTTTTGAGTTTAGGTCTAATTTATAGTGTGGATTAAGTCTTTTTTTATGAGACTCTTGGTTTTTTGTAACAAAAGATTTAAGATTTTCATCTGTAGGAGTCGATTGTCTACGCCCTCTTGAGCTACTACCTCTATTATTGTTTCTACTTCTGTTATTTGCAGGTTTTGCAGATTTTTCGTCTGAAGACTTATTTTGGTTACTTGGGTTATTTGTTTTTGAACGCTTCGCATTTCTTCTGTGGTTTGCTTTAAGGTCTGTTTGAGGTTTTTGTTGAACCTCTCTTGTCTCTTCTGCCATCCAAACTCCTTGTATATTTATATGATTTTTTTATAGAGTTGGTGATAGTCCTTAGTTGAAACTTGATGAGGGCGAATAGTCGATAAAAGCTCTAGTTCACTAAAAGCCTCTTGAAGTTTTGATTTTTCATATTTAGCAGAAAGATTTTTCATCAATGTTTTTCGAGGCTGTGTGAATGCAACTCTCAAAAAAGCCTCAAAAGCATTGTCTGATCTATCTTTTTGCTTCTCAATAAGAAAAACTGCAGAATCAACTTTTGGCTGAGGATCAAAAGCAGTTGGCGGAACTTTTACTACTATTTTAGCAGTTCCTACACTTTGGGTAATGACCCCCAAAGAACCAAAAACTTTATCGCCTTCATTTGCACAAAATTTCTCTGCAACTTCAAGCTGAACCATTACGAGTATATTTTTACACATCGGATCTGCAAGCGCTTTTAAGATGATATTTGTCGCAATATAGTAGGGCAAATTTGCCACTAAATCATACGGCTCATCTATAAGCTCACTCTGCCAAGCTTCTAAAACATCTCCACAGTTTATATGGAGTCGCTTGGTATTGATCTCTTCTCGAAATTTACTCTGTAACAGTTTACATAAATCGGTATCTACCTCAAAAGCTTCTACACTTTTGACATCAACTAAAAATTTAGTTAAATCACCTAAGCCAGGTCCAATTTCAACAATTTTATTGTCATTTTTGGGCATCGCTTCGATGATTTTGCGCAAAACTTCCTGATCTTGTAAAAAGTTTTGTCCAAATTTCTTTTTTGCCACAACATTATGGTTATTCATGGATAAGAGTTTATAACATTATTCCTTATAGTAAGGTAATAATATTATAAAAATTTCCTATTTTAGACCAATTCTTCTATCTTAGATTTAGGAATTGCAATTAAACGGCGTTCAAGCCTGTTAATCTCCTCCAGCAGTTGTTTTGATATATCTTCCATTTCGAAATAATATTTCTCTGCCAAATCATGTTCAGTCTTACTGATCTCTTTTCTTTTCATACCAAGAAGTTTGGCAAAAAAACCTGCTTTTTTCTCTTGTGAAAAATAGATATTAAAGATCTGTAAATATTGATCATGTAATTTAAAATGCAATTTTTCAATACTTTGCATACACTCTAGAGGATTATTAGATAAAGAGTTCAACACTTGTCCGTCACCATAGAACCATTTCCCAAAATTACATTCCGTTGAATCTACTGGTATAGCACTCTCTTCCACATCAATCCCGTTTATAAGCAGTTTTGCCTTTTGAACCCATTTAATATGTGCAGATTTAGCAGATCTTAAATGCTCCAATACCTCTTCTTTTGTCATAACCTAAATCCTAATATAAAGCTTGGTTTATCATTAAAAAATATTATATTAGTATTATATTTAAAAATTTCTAAAATAGCTGTAAATATATCAAAATGAATAATGTTATAAAATATTATAATAATTTTATCACATGTTTCACGTGAAACAAACCACTCATTAAGAGTAAAATTGTATAATACACTTATGAATTATTTTGCTAAAAGAATTATCCCTTGTTTGGATGTAAAAGATGGTCGTGTTGTTAAAGGTGTTAACTTTGTCGGTTTACAAGATGCGGGTGATCCTGTAGAAGTAGCTCGTCGTTATAATGAAGAGGGTGCAGATGAGATCACGTTTTTAGATATTACAGCTTCTTCTGACAATCGCGATACTATAGTAGATATAGTAGAACAGGTTGCAAAAGAGATCTTTATTCCACTTACAGTTGGTGGTGGTATCCGTAAGCTTGATGATATCTATAAACTTTTAAATGTAGGTTGTGATAAAGTAAGTGTGAACTCAGCTGCAATCAAACGTCCTGAACTTATCGATGAAGGTGCAAAGAGATTTGGTAGCCAATGTATAGTTACAGCAATCGATGTGAAAAAGACAGGTGACAGATACAACGTTTACCTTAACGGAGGTAGGGTAGACACAGGTATAGATGCTATCGAATGGGCAAAAGAAGCTGTTGAGCGTGGAAGTGGTGAGATTTTACTTACTTCAATGGATGCTGACGGTACAAAAGCCGGATTCGAGCTAAATATTACAAAAGCTATCTCTGAAGCTGTTAACGTTCCTGTAATAGCAAGTGGTGGAGCAGGGACTATGGAACATATTAAAGATGCATTTAATTCAGGAGCAGATGCAGCATTAGCTGCAAGTATCTTCCATTATAAAGAGATCGATATAATGGAACTTAAACACTATTTACACGAGAATAACATCCCAGTAAGGTTGTAAAATGGAAAACATCAAACAAACTCTTTTAGACGCATATAACTTTCGCCATGCATGCAAACTTTTTGATGCGACAAAAAAAATTAATGATGAAGACTTTAACTTCATTCTAGAAACAGCAAGACTTAGTCCAACTTCATTTGGTATGGAGGGTGTGCGACTAACAGTTATAACAAATGAGCAATTAAAAAAAGATATTAAACCATTTTGTTGGAACCAAAATCAAATCGATAGTTGTTCACATCTTGTAATTTTTAAAACAAGAACAAAAGATTTAAAACCGTATAGTGAATGGGTAAAAGATAAATTTTCTCAAAGAAAACTTCCAAAAGAAGCTCAAGAAAAATATATGCAGGTATATGAAAACTTTCATAAATCTCTTAAGAGCGATGATATTTACGAATGGGGTACTCGTCAAGCATATATAATGTTTAGCTCAATGATTACTTCTGCAGCACTCATCGGTATCGACTCATGTCCAATTGAAGGTTTTGAAAAAGAGGCTTTAGAACAACTTCTTTCAATAGATACAAATGAAGAAGAGATCTCTTTGGTTTGTACTTTTGGTTATAGAGAAAACCCTCAGCCTCAAAAATTTAGACTCAATTTAGAAGATATGTGTGAGTTTAAAAAATGATCATATGTGCAGGGAACAACGAAACATTTGATTTTGCAACTCCTATGGGAGTAGGGCTTGTTGAAACTGCAATGAATATAACACGTCTTTGTTTGTTTGATAAACCTGAATTTTTACTCTTTGTAGGGACTGCAGGCAGTTACGGTCAAGCAAATATATTTGACATTATAGAGAGTAAAACAGCAGCTAACATTGAACTTGCATTTTTAGACAACTGTGCTTATACACCTATTGACAATGTAGTATCTACTAACATTGAAGAAAAAAAAGATGTTATTGTGAATAGTTCAAATTATATAAGTACGTGTAAAGAGAAAACAGCAAAGTTTTTAAACTATGGAATAGGTATAGAAAACATGGAATTTTTTTCCGTTTTACAGATCGCAAAAGAGTTTAATATTCCAGCAGGTGGTGTATTTTGTGTTACAAATTATACTGATGAAAATGCACATAAAGACTTTATACAAAACCATGAAAAAGCAAAAAAGCTACTAGAAGAGCATACTAAAAGACGCATCAAGGAACTAACACAAAGATGACTAACATAAAACAATCGCTTTACGATTTTACGTTAAAAGAGCTTAGTGAGCTTGTAAAACCATCATTTAGAGCAAAACAGATATATGGCTGGCTCTATCACCAGTATGCGCAAAGCTTTGAAGAGATGAAAAACATTCCTAAAAATCTCAAAGAAGAGTTAGCAGAAAAATACATTGTTAATCCTATGAAGATTGTACGTAAAGAGGAATCGAGTGATGGTACAATCAAATATCTTTTTGAACTCCAAGACGGCAAAACGGTTGAAGCTGTTTGGCTTAAAATGAAAGAGGACCAGTTCGATGAAGATGGGAAACTCATTCAAGAAGCAAAATATACTATCTGTGTATCAACACAAGTAGGATGTAAAGTAGGGTGTGCATTTTGTTTAACGGCTAAAGGCGGTTTTACACGCGATCTTACAGCTGGGGAGATTGTAGCTCAGGTAGTAAATCTCAAACGTGATAACGAACACAAACATAACCGTAAAATCAATATAGTATATATGGGTATGGGAGAACCGTTAGATAACTTAGATAACCTGGCAAAAGCCATAGAGATATTTAAAGAGGATGACGGTCTGTCTATATCGGGCAAACGACAAACTGTTAGTACGAGTGGTTTGAGCAATAAAATAGATGCTCTAGGAAAGATGGATCTAGGTGTTCACATTGCAATTTCACTTCATGCAGTTGATGATGCTCTTAGAACTGAACTTATTCCTATGAATAAGGCGCATAACATTAACTCTATTATAGATGCGGTAAAACGTTTTCCAATTGACACAAGAAAACGCGTTATGTTTGAATATTTAGTTATTAAAAACAAAAATGATGATCTTGGAAGTGCAAAAAAACTTGTTAAACTGCTCTCTGGAATCAAAGCAAAAGTAAATCTTATCTATTTTAATCCATATCCGGGAAGTGATTATGAACGCCCTAGCTATGAGGATATGCATAAATTCCAAGAATATCTTATAAAACATGGCTTATTATCTACAATACGTGATTCTAAAGGTATAGACATCAGCGCTGCATGTGGTCAACTCAAAGAAAAAACTCAAGAAGAGATGAAACAATCTTAAAGATTAGCTCATCCTCTTTTCCTTCTACAACAATCTATTGATTATTCTCTTGTATAATCATTTAAAAATAATCATTATATAATAAAGAGGAATCATGGGTGATTTTACAAGTGTAGATATATTTGAAGTAATAGTTGTTGTTATAGTATTTGCTGTAGGTGTAGGCGGCTTTTTATATGCTGCAGTTAAAGAAGATTAATTAAAAAGGAGAAATTATGGCAATAAAAAAAGAAAAAACTGACGCAGACAGAATCAAAGAGGTTTATAAACTGTGTAAATCTCATTTTGGCGATGTTCGTTTTGTAGGGATTAAATACCATGATAAAATTGGTTGGATAGCAAAAGCACAGCTAGGTGATGATTTTGAAAATTTAGCAGTAGATGGAAATACAAGTACAGATGCTATTAAAAACCTCCGTTCTCGCGTGAAAAAAATCATTAAAAGATACAACGAAGTATAAAAGACGACCAACACACCAGGGAGGTCGTCTATGAATGTAATAATACCTGACTAATCTTAAAAAAATCTATTTTTACTTTTTACCTTTCATTACTTAAAGTAACTTATAATCGAAAAAAAATATTAAAATTTGTTACGAGTGTGTATTATTCACACATTGTTCTAATATGTGAATTATATTATGTATAACTTTGAATGAATTTCAAAATTTCTTCTATATTTAAGAGTTTTTTTATATAAATATTAGCTTATATAGATGTATAAAAGCATGCTTAAAAACCCTATTTTCAGGGCTTTATAAAAATTATTTTCTATTATAAGTTTAACTTTTCATTTTGATATGTTCAAGCTATAAAAGTTATTCACATCCTAGAAGTTCTAAAGAAAGTTTTTCAAAATCAACTTCACTCTTGATTTTATATGTGTGATTATAAAGTTCGAATTCTAGTTCATGTGCATGTAATAATAATCTTGATGCTCCGCTTAAAACTTTTCTCTCTTCATCTGTAAGCTCTCGATCTAAATAGCGAACTAAATCTTCCTCTTTTTGACCGTAAACAGGATCACCAACTATTGGATGTTTCACGTGAAACAAATGAACACGTATTTGATGTTGTCTTCCGGTATGTGGTTTACACTCTACTAGAGTCATATCTAACTCTTTAAAATACTTTAACGGTTTAAAAGATGTTTTAGAAGCTTTTCCTTTTTCATCAACTTTAACTACCATTCTTATTAATGCAGAGTTTTTATCTTGATAACGAAGTAGGGGAGCTTCTACGATCATTTCCTCTTTAAACTCTCCATGTACCATAGCAAGATATGTTTTTTTCATATCTCTCTCTTGAAACATTATCTTAATATCTTTTTCGCTTTGTTTATTTGTAGCACAGAGTACAAGACCACTGGTCTCTTTATCTATTCTATGTGTAATATTTGCATCTTTACCGTATTGATATTTCAATTCATCTATTAATGAATATTCAGTATTTCTATTTTGTGGGTGAATAAGTACTCCGCTTGGCTTATCGAAAACTACAAATTCCTTTTCTATATATATAGGTTTCAATCCTTTCGTAACTGGTTCAAAATGGATAAACTCTATTTCACCTTCAACTTCCTCTGATGCTTTAGTAACTACATCCCCATTGTAAGCCACTCTTCCTTTTGCAATAAGTCGCTGTGCTTCTTTTTGAGTATAGCCTAGCTCTTTCATTAGAAATAGAAACAGTCTTTGTTTTTTCTCTACGGAAAACTTCTCAATTACAAATGGCAATTAATCCCTCTTTCATCATTATTACTGTAAAATTCGATATTTAAATTATGCGAATGATAACATATTATAGAAGGGTTATATATGGTAGAAAGATACGCTCGTGAAGAGATGACTAAACATTGGACTCAACACGCTAGATATGCTGCGTGGCTAGAAGTTGAAAAAGCAGCTGTAAAAGCTTGGAATAAACTTGGACTTATTCCTGATGAAGATTGTAAAAAAATTGTAGAAAACGCTACATTCTCAGTTGAAAGAATTGAAGAGATCGAAGCGGTTACAAAACATGACTTAATTGCTTTTAATACATCTGTATCAGAATCACTTGGTGATGAATCACGTTGGTTCCACTACGGTATGACATCTTCAGATGCAG
Source organism: Sulfurimonas sp. C5 (assembly GCF_029872055.1). Classification (NCBI taxonomy): domain Bacteria; kingdom Pseudomonadati; phylum Campylobacterota; class Epsilonproteobacteria; order Campylobacterales; family Sulfurimonadaceae; genus Sulfurimonas; species Sulfurimonas sp. C5. The sequence continues at coordinate 254,600 of NZ_JARXNQ010000003.1, read as the reverse complement.
TTGATACTGGTGTAGCTTTACAAATGAGAGATTCTTTAACAATCATCATCGAAGATGTAAAGATGTTAATGGAGTCTATTAAAAAACGTGCTGAAGAACATAAATTTACTTTAATGGTTGGACGTTCTCATGGTATTCATGGTGAGCCAATTACATTTGGTTTAACTTTAGCAGTATGGTACGATGAAGTTGCACGTCACCTAAAAAATCTTGAAGAGACTATGGAAGTTATCTCTGTAGGTCAAATCTCTGGTGCAATGGGTAACTTTGCTCACGCTCCATTAGAACTTGAAGAATTAGCAATGGCAGAATTAGGTTTAAAACCTGAGCCTTGTTCAAACCAGGTTGTTCACCGTGACAGATATGCAAGACTTGCAACTGCTTTAGGATTACTTGCTTCTTCAGTTGAAAAGTTTGCTGTTCAAGTTAGACATTTACAAAGAACAGAAGTTTATGAAGCAGAAGAGTATTTTGCAAAAGGACAAAAAGGTTCTTCTGCAATGCCACACAAACGTAATCCAATTCTTACAGAAAACATTACAGGTCTTTGTAGAATGATTAGAGCATACTCTATACCTGCAATGGAAAACGTAGCATTATGGCACGAAAGAGATATCTCTCACTCTTCAACTGAAAGATTTTGGTTACCGGATGCATTCATTACAACAGACTTTATGCTTCACCGTATGAACAGTGTTATTGCTAATCTAACTGTTATGCCAGAAAATATGATGAAAAACCTAAACCTTACTGGTGGGTTAGTTTTCTCTCAAAGAGTATTGCTTGAACTTCCAAAACAGGGTGTAAGCCGTGAAGACGCATACAGAATCGTTCAAAGAAATGCAATGAAAGTATGGGAAGAAATTGGTCAAGGAAAACCAACTACAAATGAAGACGGTGAGTCATTATATCTTAACCACCTTTTAGCAGATGATGAACTAAGAAGTAAACTATCTGAAGAGCAAATCCGTGAGTGTTTCAATTACGATTACTACACTAAAAATGTTGATGCTATCTTCAAAAGAGTATTTGGCTAAATATATATTTTATAGGTGCAAAGATTTTTTATAGAAAATCTTTTGCCCGTAAAATTATAATAAAAATGCTTTAGTTAGTTTAGTTTCTTTTCCTCCAAAAACATTCAAAACACCTATAATATTTACAAAAATTTCATTCTTTTTAAAGTTTAGCATGGATACAATCGCTTTATATATCAATACAAGGTTAGCAATGAATATCCAAGAACTCAATATAAACATTAATATTCAAGATGGGACTATAAGTCTTATTGCTATTAGTATTTTAATCACAGGAGTTTTATATTACATGCATAGAAAAAAATCTTCAACAAATCAAATCAACTAACTTCTATAATCTAATTCCAAACTACTTTTACTATATTTCTGTATAAATTTTCTAAATAAAATCTAAAATAAAACTATTTATCAACTAAATATATTCACAAAAAATCATTAGATATTTTTATCAAAATAAAGTTACAAATAATCTGAAATATTATCTCAAATTATATATATAAATTTCCAAATAATTTCATCATTTTTAAAGTTTACAGTGGATAAAATCAAAATTATTTAACGTAGTTTTTTACTAAATAATTTCTAATTATTTACTAAAGAATTCACAATTATATTAGGAACGATTCATGATAACAGTTATAAAAAGAAATGGAAGAACAGAACCATTAGATGTAACAAAAATTCAAAAGTACACTTCTGCAGCCGTAAAGGATTTACAAGGTGTTAGCCAAAGTGAGCTAGAAGTTGATGCACAACTTCATTTCCGTGATGGTATCACATCAAAAGAGATTCAGCAGACACTTATTAAAACTGCTGTAGATAAAATTGATATCGATGCTCCTAACTGGACATTTGTTGCAGCTAGACTTTTCCTTTATAACTTATATCATGAAGTAAACGGCTTTACTGGTTATTGTTCACTGAAAAAATATTTTGAGCGTGGTGAAAAAGAGGGTCGTATCCTTTTAGGTTTAAAAGATATGTATGATCTTGAAAAACTTGAAAAACATATCAAACCTGAACGTGACTTACAGTTTAACTATCTTGGTGTGAAAACACTTTATGACAGATATCTAATCAAAGACAGACAAAACTCTCCAATAGAGTTACCGCAACATATGTTTATGGCAATTGCAATGTTCTTGGCACAACGTGAAGAAAATCGTGAAGAGTGGGCAATCAAGTTTTACGACATGATTTCTAAATTTGAAGTTATGATGGCGACACCGACACTTTCAAATGCAAGAACTACAAGACACCAGTTAAGTTCATGTTACATTGGTTCAACTCCTGATAACATCGAAGGTATTTTTGATGCTTACCAAGAGATGGCTATGCTTTCTAAATTTGGTGGCGGTATTGGTTGGGATTGGACTCAAGTTCGTTCAATGGGTTCGTATATTGATGGTCATAAAAATGCTGCAGGCGGAACCGTACCGTTTTTAAAAATAACAAACGATATTGCTATTGCAGTTGATCAATTAGGAACTAGAAAAGGTGCTATTGCTGTTTATCTTGAACCATGGCATATAGACGTAAGTGATTTCCTAGATCTTAAAAAGAACTCTGGTGAAGAGCGTCGTCGCGCACACGATCTTTTCCCTGCTCTTTGGATAAACGATCTATTCATGAAGCGTGTACAAGAAGACAGTATCTGGACTCTATTTGATCCGTACGATACAAGAGAATTAACAGAGCTTTACGGGGACGCATTTGAAAAACGTTATATAGAACTTGAAAATGATGAAGCTCTTGTTAAAGAAAAAGTAAAAGCTAAAGACCTTTGGAAAAAGATTCTGACATCTTACTTTGAAACAGGTTCACCATTTTTATGTTTTAAAGATAATGCTAACCGTGCAAATCCAAACGATCACTTTGGTGTTATTAGAAGTTCTAACCTTTGTACTGAAATCTTTCAAAACACAGAACCTAACTACTATAAAACTAAATTCATTTTTGAAGACGGTTCATATGAGAGTTATGATGAAGAAGAGATTATTAAAGTTGATAGCGGTATAGAAAAGCCTGCAAAAAAAGTAACTGCTCTTGATACTTTAGGCGGCAGAGAGATCTTTGTTGTTGAAAAAGAGAAAGTAAACGGTGCAACTGCTGTTTGTAACTTAGCATCTATCAACTTATCACGCATCAATACGAAAGAGGATATTGACAGAATCGTACCTACTGCCATCCGTGCACTTGATAACGTTATTGATCTTAACTTCTACCCTGTTGAAAAAGTAAAACGCACTAACATGAGAAGCCGTTCAATCGGTCTTGGTGTTATGGGTGAAGCACAAATGTTAGCAGAAGCCGGAATAGAGTGGGGAAGTCAACAACACTTTGATAAAGTAGATGAAGTTATGGAAGCTGTTTGTTATAACGCTATCTCTGCTTCTTCTGATCTTGCGGCTGAAAAAGGAAGCTATCCGGAATTTGAAGGAAGTAAATGGTCTAAAGGTGTATTCCCTCAAGATCATGCAAATGCGGAAGTGATCAATTTAGTTGATCGCGGTGGACTATTTGCTTCATCTTACGAATGGGATGAATTACGTACAAAAGTTAAAAATCAGGGAATGAGAAACGGTTACCTTATGGCTGTTGCACCTACAAGCTCTATTTCAATCTTAACAGGTACTACTCAAGCAATCGAGCCTGTATTTAAACGTAAATGGTTTGAAGAAAACTTAAGTGGACTTATCCCTGTAGTTGTTCCAAAACTTTCGCCTGAGACTTGGACATACTATACTCCTGCTTATGATCTCAACCAAACTATCCTGGTAAAAGCAGCAGCGATCAGACAAAAATGGATCGATCAAGGACAATCTCTTAATATCTTTATCACTCTTGACAAAGCAAGCGGTAAATACCTTAACGAAATCTATATGTTAGCATGGAAGTTAGGTCTAAAATCAACTTACTACTTAAGAAGCCAGTCTCCTGAAGTGAAAAACGATGTTGAAGACAGATCTATGGAATGTGTAGGCTGTCAATAAAATGAAACCTCTAACACAACCGGCTCTTGCAGAGTTCTTAGATAGATTTGATAACTTCAAAGGAGCAGAGCTTCGTGAACTTGAAGTTGTTAATCCTTTTGAGATCAAACTTGTTATAGCTACACAAGACAAAGCTAGAGGATTCGACTGGATTACAGTAGAGTTTTTATTTAGCAGTGTAGAAGCTGCAAACCTTGTAGAAGATAACCAACTAAACTTCATCGATATGGAAGAGGGTATAAGCATCCTTTTTAATGAAAATAAGTTTGCATTTGGTATCGGGGCGTGTTATAATATTTCAGCTATAAAGAGCTCATCTTTATATATAATTTCTGAAACCCTTAAATATCAAGAGGGACAATTCTAAAAGGATAGCAATGGCTTATCAAATTAAAGGTACTTTGTACGGTTTTGAAAACACTTCTAACGTAGAAATAAAAGAGATAGATGAACTGTTCTCAACAATGGTTGATGTAAATGATGAAAATATATCATTTACCCTTATTAGACCAAATCTACTTAGAGAATATGCCTTTGACCTTCCTGCAGATGTAAAAGCCCTTTTAGAGATAAATGAAAACTCTACTGTAAGTGTATATAACATCTTAATCATTCAAAAACCTCTTGAAAAATCGATAATAAATTTTTTAGCCCCTATTGTTATTAATCTCGATAACAACTATTTAGCTCAAGCTATCTTAGATCCTAAAAAATATCCAGACTACGGTATGGCTGAAAGTATAGAATCATTTAAAAACTAAGGAGAGTATTATGAAAGTAGTATGTCCTCATTGTTTTAGCGTGAATAACGTTCCTAAAAAAGAGAGTTATAAAAAAGCAAACTGCGGTAAATGTAAAAACTCTCTACTCGATACAAAACCTGTTGAACTAACTAACTCTAACTTCGATGAACTTATCGTTAATAGTGAATTACCTGTCATTGTAGATTATTGGGCACCATGGTGCGGACCTTGTAAAATGATGGCTCCAAATTTCACAGCAGCTGCCGAGCATTTTCCACTCAAAGCTGTATTTGCAAAAGTAAATACAGAAGATGAACAAAATTTAGGTGCTAGATTTGGGATCAGAAGTATTCCGACATTGATAGTATTTAAAAATGGAAGAGAAGTTGAAAGAGTATCAGGTGCACTCCCTAAAGAGAGTTTAATGCAGCTGATATCTAAATATACAGACTAACTATTCTTGAATGTAAGAACAGCAGTAATCTGTTACTGTTTTGATTTTTAGATCGAAAGATGAATTTGCAGGAACATTAAAAGTTTCCGGCGTATTTAATGTTTTCCAGTCTTCACCAGGAAGTTTGATATCAAGCTCTCCGCTCATCATCTCCATAATTTCAGCCTCAGCAGTATTGAAAGTATATTCACCTGGAAGCATAACACCAAGAGTTTTTCTAGTACCGTCAGCAAACTCAACTGTTCTACTTGATACTTTTCCTCCATCATAAATGTTTGCTTCTTTTACAATTGTTACGTTTTCAAATTTTGACATTGTATCTCCTCAAAATAATTATGCAATCATAACTAAATTATTTAAATTTTACTCTTTGCGAATGTGTAATAGCGACTGCCATAGCATCTGAAATATCTAGTGGCTTTATCTCTTTTTTGATGTTTAAAAGACGTTTAACCATAAAAGCAACTTGCTCTTTAGATGCTTTTCCTTTACCCGTAAGCGCTTTTTTCACCTGTAAGGCTGTGTATTCACTAAACTGTCCAAACTCCTGCAGTAGTTTTAGCATAATTGCTCCACGAAACTGTGCCAGTTTAATGGTAGTAGAAGGATTGTGTGCATAAAAGATATCTTCCATTGCCACTTCATCAATAGTATACTTGGCAAACAATTGTTCAAGCCCTTCTACCATCTGGGGTATTTGAAACTGCAGATCTTCTGCTTTCATCTTAATAAGACCCGCTTCAACTAAAGAAATTTTATGATTTTCGAGAGAAATGATCGCATATCCCATGTTTCTAGTTCCGGGATCTATGCCGAGTATATTAATTTTATTCATAAGGTGAATTATACCCTAATAATCACCCCGAAATTTTTTATTTATTCACATCATTTTAACCCTATTTTATGGTTCAAATAGATAATATTCACATATAATATTGAAATAAGCGAGTGAAATGTGAATATAGGTCAAGAGGTTTTAGAAGAGCTCAAAAATGAGATAACTGAACTGGAATATAACAGATATATCAAACATCTTGAATATGATGTGAAAAAATCTTCAAGTGACTTGGCCGTTTTTTATGCACAAAATGCACTTGTTGTGAATTGGATCAAAAACAAATATACTGATAAACTGGCACACCTTTTTGAAATCAAGACGGGAAACAAAGTTACTATCAGCATCACGCTAAAATCTGCGCAGACAACAAAGAAAGTAAAAGCTGCCAAAGAGATTGCCAATAAAACCAGTTCACTTCTTAATCCCTCTTATTCATTTGACAACTTTATGGTCGGAGGTTCTAACCAGTTTGCCTATGCTGCGATCAAAAGTGTAAGTGAAAATCCAGGAAAAGTTTATAATCCCGTATTTATCTACGGTGGTGTAGGTCTTGGAAAAACCCACCTTATGCAAGCAGCAGGTAACGTTTTTCAAAACAGCGGTAAAGTTGTTATCTACGCTACGGTTGAGCAGTTTTTAAATGATTTCATCCGCCATGTGAAAAACAAAACAATGGACAGATTTCAAGAGAAGTACAGAAAATGTGACGTACTCCTGATTGATGATATCCAATTTCTTTCTAACAAAGAAGGTATCCAAGAGGAATTCTTCCATACATTTGAAGCACTTAAAGGTGCAGGCAAGCAGATCATCCTTACGGCCGATAAGCATCCTAAAAAAATTGCAGGTCTTGAAGCGCGTCTTCAAAGCCGCTTTGAATGGGGACTTGTTGCCGATATTCAACCGCCTGAGCTAGAGACAAAAATTGCGATCATCAAGAAAAAATGTGAAATCAACAAAGTTAAACTCTCTAACGAGATCGTAAATTACATAGCAACTGTTATTGAAAGTAACGTTCGTGAGATAGAAGGTATCCTTTCAAAACTTCATGCTTATTCACAATTGATGCATGTGGATATCGATCTTGAATTTACTAAAAATGTTTTAAAAGATCAAATCAAAGAAAACCGTCAAAACCTAACTTTAGATACTATCACTAATGTAGTGGCAAAAGATCTCAATATTAAACCAAGTGAGATTCGTTCAAAAGGACGTGCTAAAAATCTTGTGTATGCACGAAGAATCTCTATTTATCTTTGCCGTGAACTTACACAAAATACGATGCCTCAGCTCGCTCAGTACTTTGGTATGAAAGATCATACGGCTATTTCACATACGATTAAAAAGATTACGGAACTCATAGAAAATGATGAAGATTTCAAAGTGAAAATTGACGAACTCACAAATAAACTTTCATCTTCTTCGTAGTTTTGTAAAAAAAAAGATATAATTATAAAAGTGAACAGATGTGAATAGAAAAAAAATTTTCATCACATCAATAAAGTACTGGTTTATAGCGGTTTTGAATCTGTTTTCACATATTCACGATCACCTACTACTAACTACTAAAAAAATATAAATATATAGGGAAATTTATATGAAAATTACTATATCGAAATCTATACTTGAAAATATACTTATTCATGCTGGACCTTTCTTAGAAAAAAAAGATACTTCACAAATTACATCTCATGTCTTTTTAAATGCTAGTAATAATCAACTTACTCTAAAAGCTACAGATTATGAAATAGGTTTCTTAGTAACAATTAACGATATCAATATTGAACAAGAAGGTAGCATCACTTCTAACGGTAAGAAATTCTTGGACATTGTAAGAATTTTAAAAGATGGAAATATTAATTTAGAAGTTAGAAACGGTATGCTTCATATTGAACAAGGAAGTTCTAAATTCAAACTACCAACTTTTTCACATGAAGATTTTCCTGAATTCCCAACATATGAAAACAAATCACGTATCTCTATTGAGTCACATACTTTAATCGAATCATTAAAAAAGATCACACCTGCAATCGACACAAACAATCCAAAGTTTGAATTAAACGGTGCTCTTATAGATATTCAAAACGATTCAATTAACTTTGCTTCTACAGATACAAGAAGACTAGCTGTTGTAAATATTACTAACAGCAGTGATAATCAACTTTCAATTATCATCCCTAAAAAGGCTATTGTTGAAATTCAAAAACTGTTTTTTGACAATATTGAACTTTATTACGATCAAACAAACTTGATTATTCACTCTAACCAATACACGTTCTTTACAAAACTTATTAACGGAAAATTCCCTGAATATTCTAGAATTATCCCTAAAGAAACAAAATACAATCTTGTTTTACCAAAAGCAAATATGATAGATTCTATCAAACAAATCACTACAATCTCTACAGATGTGAAAATCACGTTTTCTAGCAATGGCATCACTTTTGAGTCTTTAAGTGATGACAATATCGAAGCTAAAACGGAAATCTCTATTTCAACAGGTTTTTCTGAACCGTTCTCGATAGCTATTAATTCAAGATATTTACTTGATTTCTTAAATTCTATCAACTCTTCAGAGTTTACTATGAAATTAAATGAAGGAAATCTTCCGTTTATTTTAAGTGATGAAAATTTTATAACAGTGGTAATGCCAATCGTTATCTAATAAATTGCATTCATGGCAAAATTTTTTTTACCTCTTTTTTTACTTTCGTATATTTTTTTATACGGGAGTGAAAATGTCAATTTAAATCCCGATAATATAAATAAAAAAATTAAACTCTACAACAAAAATTTATTACTAAAACCTACATACACTTTTCTTGAACAAAAAACAGATTACAGTCCCAAAAATATCAATATAAACAAACAATTAACACAACCTCAAAGAAGATTAGCGGAAAGTACGTTTTATACTCAAATACTCATGATTGGATCAGTTGGTGTTATTTACCTTTTACCTGAATCAGTTTCAAAATGGGATAAAAGTGAATTAAGAAAAAAATCTCTTGGTCAAAGATGGGAGAATAATATAAAAAAAGGTCCTGTATGGGACAAAGATAGTTTTGTTGTCAACTATGTAGGACATTCTTTTACTGGTGCATGGTACTATATGGCAGCAAGAGATTACGGAATATCTAAGGAAGGTTCATTTTTATATTCTGCTTTCTTATCAACGTTTATGTGGGAATATGGTTATGAGTCGGTTGCAGAAATTCCCTCATGGCAAGATCTTATCTCTACACCCATTCTTGGTTTATTTTTTGGTGAATATTTTTATAGTTTAGAAAAAAAGATTGATAAAAATGAAGGAAGAGTACTTAACTCTAAAGTTTTAGGAAATATCAGTTATTTTTTATTAAACCCAATAGGAAGTATTTCTAATAGTCTAAGTGATACTTTTGATCTTCATGTTACTGTAAAATTTGAAACCTATCAGCCTATGCATTCAATAAAACAACAAGAAATTTATATATATCAAGCACGACCAATAATAGCTAAAGAACAAGATTTTGGCATAGTATTGAATATAGAATTTTAAAAATAGATATATTTTACTTATAAAACCCTATAAATCTAACTTTTATATTTTTTTCGATAGAATATCTATAATTATGCTAAATTAGTAGTATTTGGAGTAAATAAATGGAACAAAATTACGGTGCTAGTAACATTAAGGTTCTAAAAGGTTTAGAAGCTGTTCGTAAACGTCCTGGTATGTATATTGGAGATACAGGTCACAGAGGTCTTCATCACTTAGTATATGAAGTTATTGATAACTCTATCGATGAGGCAATGGCAGGACATTGTGATACTATTGAAGTAACACTTACAAAAGATGGGAAATGTCGTGTACAAGATAATGGTCGTGGTATTCCGACAGATATGCACCCGACAGAAGGTATGAGTGCGGCTACTGTTGTTTTAACAGTTCTTCATGCCGGTGGTAAGTTCGATAAAGATACTTATAAAGTTTCTGGTGGTCTTCACGGGGTTGGTGTATCTGTTGTAAATGCACTTTCATCTGATCTTCATATGACTATTCACAGAAACGGTCAGATCCATGAGCAAGACTTTAAAAAAGGTATCCCACAACAAGCTTTAGAAGTTACAGGAACAACAAGAAAATCTGGTACTACAATTGAATTTAGTGCCGATCCTTCGATCTTTACAGAAACTGTAACTTTTGAATATGAATATTTAGCAAAAAGATTTAAAGAACTAGCATACTTAAATCCATTTATCACTATCAAATTTAACGACGAAAGAAGCGGACAAAAAGAGGTGTATCACTTTGAAGGTGGTATCTCTCAATATGTTGAAGATATGAATAAAAAGCAAACAGTTGCACCTGTTTTCTTCTATACAGGAAAAGCTGAAGATATCGAATACGATGTTGCTTTCATGTACAACGATGCTTATGATGAAAAATTTGCTTCATTTGTAAATAATATCCGTACTCCAAACGGTGGTACTCACGAAGCTGGTTTTAGAGCTGGTTTAACGCGTGTTATCTCAACATATAATGCAAATAACGGTGCTGCGAAAGAGAAAGATGTAAAGATCTCTGGTGATGATGTTAAAGAGGGTCTTATTGCAATCGTTTCAGTTCGTGTACCTGAACCTCAATTTGAAGGTCAAACAAAAGGAAAACTAGGAAATACTTATGTACGTCCACTAGTTCAAAAAGCCACAGGTGAAGCGTTAAGCAAGTATTTTGAAGAAAATCCGATTGAAGCAAAAGCGATCGTTGCTAAAGCACTGATGGCTGCTCGCGGTCGTGAAGCTGCAAAAAAAGCAAGAGAGCTAACACGTCGTAAAGATGTTATGAGTGTTGGAACACTTCCTGGTAAACTGGCTGATTGTCAAAGTAAAGATGCTTCTATCTGTGAACTTTACCTGGTGGAAGGGGATTCTGCGGGCGGTTCGGCTAAAATGGGACGTGATCGTGTTTTCCAAGCAATTTTACCGCTTAAAGGTAAGATCTTAAATGTTGAAAAAGCGCGTTTAGACAAGATCTTAAAGTCTGATGAGATTACTAACATGATCACTGCTATGGGTTGTGGTATCGGCGAAGAGTATAATGAAGAAAAACTGCGTTATCACAAAATCATTATCATGACCGATGCCGATGTTGATGGTAGTCACATCCAGACATTGTTACTTACATTCTTCTTCCGTTATTTTAGAAATATTGTAGAAAACGGTTATTTATATCTTGCACAGCCACCTCTTTATCGTTACAAAAAAGGTAAAAAAGAGATCTATTTCAAAGATGATCGTATCATGAATGATTATTTAATCGACAACGGTGTTGAGTCTTTAGAGATCGAGGGTGTAGGACATAACGATCTTGTAGCATTTTTCAAAATGGTTGATCATTATGCAGGATCATTAGAAGCACTAGAACGTCGTTATGCATTAGTTAAACTGATCCGTCATTTTATTGAAAATCCGGATATCATTGCTAAGCCGGCAAAAGATATGTTTGAAGATATTAAAACTTTCTTGGATTCAATCAATAATAATATTCTTACACATACACTTAATGAAGAAACAAACGAGATTCATCTGTTTGTTCAAACTGAAGGTGGGATGGAAGAGTTATTAGTAAATGATGAACTTTTCGCTGCACCACACTTTAGTGAAGCTGATTATGTTTACAGAAAGATCAACGACTGGGATATCTCTTTTGACAAAGATGTTTTAGAAGTACTAGAAGATATTAAAGATTATGCGAAAAAAGGTGCATATATTCAACGTTACAAAGGTCTTGGTGAGATGAATCCTGATCAATTATGGGAAACAACTATGACTCCTGAGAATCGTGTACTTCTTCAAGTAACTATAGATGATGCAGAGGCTGCTTCAGATGCATTTACACTGTTTATGGGTGATGAAGTTGAACCTCGTAGAAACTATATTGAAACTCATGCAAAAGATGTAAAACATCTAGACGTATAATGCTTTTACCACAAACAAAAGAGAGGGAATACCGTTTTAAGTTAGCGCTTAGAATGGGACTTCCTATCTTTGCACTTATTGTCGCTTTTATTTCCCACACTCTTATAACAAACTATACTACGTTAGAACCTTCATTTTATATTGAAGCAATTTTCCTTTTAGTTTTTACAGTCTATTTTATTTTTTATCTCATATATAATGGTTTTAACGTAAAAATTACGGATGACGTTACAAAAACATTTGCACGTGAATATCTATTTAAGTATTTAAAATCGGAAATAAAAAAGAAAAAACATTACACTCTGATTTTAATCAGTATAGATAATTTAGGTGATATCAATAATCTATATGGAATAAAAAACGGGGATAAAGTTTTAAAAAAAGTTGCTAGATGGATTGCTGATTATCTTAAAAACGAGGGAATCGAAGGATTTCCTATAGGTCATTTTAGAGGCGGAGATTTTTTAGTAGGTTTGGATGGAAATAAAGAGGACTATAAAACAGTTTTAGACCTTATGTGCCTTAAAAGTGTAGAGTTCAAAGTAGGTGATATAGAGGTAAAGATATCAGGCGGTATCACAGATATAAACTACTCTAAAAATTTAGACTATCTTCTTGAAAACCTTCTTGAGATTCAAGAAGGAAATAGATTATCAAAAGAGAATACTAAAGAAGATAATATTGATCCTAATGAGTTAGAATCTATGGTTATCGGTGCAATCAAGAATAGTAAACTATTAATCAGCTCGCAAGATGTTATAGGAAAAAATGAACGTTTTAAAGAGTGTTTTGTTAAATTAAAAGCTAATAACGGAAAATATATTTTTCCAAAAACATTTATAAAAATAATTAACAAATTTGGACTCGGTGTCGAATATGATTTAATGGTTTTTGAACATATAGTCTCTTTATGCGGCAATGAAGGAAAAGTTGCTATAAATATTTTTCCTACAACTTTGAGAAATGAAAAGTTCTTGTCTAAAGTAAAAGAGCTTATGAAAGATAAGAAAAATTTGGGAATCATTTTTGTGTTATATGAGATGGAATATTTTTCACATACTAACAGATATAACACTATTATTCACTCTTTAAAAGAATACAATATATCTGTAGGAATAGATAGAATAGGTTCGATTCATACAAGTTTTTTATATCTCAGAGAACTAGATATAGACTTCATCCGTTTTGATACTTATTATTCCCGTTATGAGAAGATGGAAAAAAGTAAAAATATACTTGACGGTTTTAATAAGATGGCACATGATAAAAATATAAAAACTTGGATAAAAAATATTGAAGAGAAAGATGGATATAATTTGGTTAATGAATTAGGTATAGATTTTATCCAAGGCAGATATATATCTGAAATTGATAAGTTTTACGAAAAATAGGGGTTTAATATGAAATATGGAGAAAAAGAGATACGTGAGTTTGACGTTGAAAAAGATCTTGAGATCTGGCCTAACGAAAATAAAAAAGAGTATCTTATAAAAGTAACTTTACCGGAATTTATGGCACTTTGTCCAAGAAGCGGATATCCGGATTTTGCTACAATTTATTTGGAATACACGCCGGATGAATATGTTGTAGAACTTAAAGCATTGAAGCTTTATATCAACTCATTTATGGGACGTTATATCTCTCATGAAAATTCAGCAAATGAAATTTACGATGTAATATATAATAAGATCAAGCCTAAATATATGAAATTAACAGCTGATTTCAAACCAAGAGGAAACGTACATACTGTTATAGAGATTGATAGTTCTAAAATTATTCAAAGTTAGTAAGATGATGAAAAATATTTTTGGATCGATAAAAAATGTTTTCCATAAAAAGGGAAGTATTGATCCAAAAATGATTGATAAAATTTCCAAAATGAATTTGAGTGATATGAGGCTTTATGTCAAAAACGGCATGAAAGACTTTGAACTCTCTGCAATCGGCTTGAACGAAGTATTAAAAAAGCTTGTTACTCCTCTCAATGAGAAAGGGGAACTTTACCTCAAAGCCGACGATACGGATTCTAAAAAGAAAAAAGCTTTCGAGTTAGTTTTGTTAGCTGCAGGTTCAATAAAAATTTCTGTCACAGCAATAGAGTTGATGCAGCAGTTTGTAGAAACTTATAGAGATATCATAAACGATTATGATGATGAGCAAAAAGATATCTATCACTCACGTTTAATAAAAGCGATAGAAACAGCGATAGAAAACGTTTATAAAATCAATAGCATAGAAAAAACGTTAGACTTACGATAAATAGCCTTTTATCTGTTTTTGGTATTTTTCCTCCAAAATTTCTGAAAATTCTACAGAGGGTTTAATTCCCTGAGCTATAAGATCTTTCCCTTTTATTTTTGGTTCTACCATATCCATAAATGCTTTATAGTTTTTCATTTGAATTGATTGAAGATAGCTTTCTAATACTTTTTTATCAATCCTCATTGACAGAGTATAACTCGGAGTCCTTATAAAATTATGGATATTGAGTACTTTATGAATAATCTCTTTATCGTCTGTCAGACGGTGTAAAAAAATCTCTATATCCCTTATTTGAAACTTTGAGGTGAGAATGACAAACATGGTTATGAGTGAGAGTTTGTTAGTAAATTCAGAAGATCTTTTATAGTTGTCCAGTAATGTAATAACTTCAATAAACTCTTCATGACTGAGAGTATTAAACTCCACGAACATTTTAAAGAGACCAATATTTTTTAGAAAAATAAAACCACTTGAAGGATTTTTAGATTTTAAAAGAAGTTTTTCAATTTCTGCAAAGATTCTCTCTTTAGATAAAAAGTTTAGTTGATTGTTATCTACCATTATTTTACATAGATGTAAAAGCTTTTCATCAATCTCCAGTTCAAACCTTGAGGCAAACTGTATTGCCCGAAATACACGTAGCGGATCTTCGGCAAATTTATTGAGATCTACCGCTTTTAGTTGTTTGTTAGTCAGATCCTCAATACCGCCGAATGGGTCAAGCAGTTTGTGCTCAATAACATCATATCCTACAGCATTGATCGTAAAGTCTCGTCTGCTAGTAGCAGTTTTGAAATCAAGATGCGAATCGGTTGTTATTTTAAAGCCGCGATGCCCGGATCCTATTTTACTATCGATCCTTGGAAGTGAAAAATCGAGATCAAGATCTTCAATATTGAGTTTAATAACACAAAATGCCTTACCTACTTCGTTTACACTACCGAATTCTTTGAGAATATCTTCTACTTGATCGATGTTTTCAACGTTATAAAGTTCAATATCTATGTCTTTTGAATCGTTTTGAAGTAAATGATCACGTATATAACCACCAATAATCACAGGTTTTATACCGAACAGATTTAACTTTTCAAAGATAATGTTTAAAATAATGGGATATTGAATTTTTTGCATCACTGACTTTCTAATTATTTTTAAGTTTGATTTATAAAAGAATAGGTCAAAAAATATATGTTTTTGGGGTTTTTAAAAGAAAAAAATAAACTACTTATTGAATGAGTATAACATATTTTTACAAGTTTCTAACCTAAATTAGGGTATAATTGCGAAAATATTTAGCCTTAAAAAGGAACACACTTGCAAAAGATTAGAAACATTGCAGTTATTGCACACGTTGACCACGGTAAAACAACTTTGGTTGATGGGCTTTTAGAGCAATCTGGTACATTTGGTTCTCACGAACATCATGATGAAAGAGCGATGGATAGCAACGCTCTAGAAAAAGAGCGTGGTATCACGATTCTTTCTAAAAACACGGCAATCAGATATAAAGATCATAAAATTAACATTATCGATACTCCGGGTCACGCCGACTTTGGTGGAGAAGTTGAACGTGTTCTTAAAATGGTTGACGGTGTTTTAGTACTTGTTGACGCGTATGAAGGTGTTATGCCTCAAACAAAATTTGTTGTTAAAAAGATGCTAGCACTTGGTAAAAAACCTATCGTTGTTATTAATAAAATTGACAAACCTTCAGCTGAACCAGAGCGTGTTGTAGATGAGATGTTTGACCTTTTTTCTGATATGGATGCAACTGATGATCAACTTGATTTCCCTATCATTTATGCTGCTGCTCGTAACGGAATCGCAAAATTAGACATGGAAGAGCCAGATGGTGACTTCGAATGTATTTTTGAGACTATTCTCAATGAGATTCCTGAGCCGGAAGGAAGTGCAGATAACGATTTCCAAGCGCAAGTATTTACACTTGACTATGATAACTATGTAGGTAAAATCGGTATCAGCCGTATCTTCAACGGTACAGTTAACAAAGGTGATCAAGTAGCTCTTGCAAAAGCTGACGGCGAGATCGTAAAAGGACGTATTACAAAACTGATCGGTTTCCACGGTCTTAACCGTATGGAGATTGACCAAGCTGAAGCTGGCGACATTGTTGCTTTCGCTGGTATGGAAACTGTTGATGTTGGTGATACTGTTTGTGATCCTGTTAATCCGGTAGCACTTGATCCAATGCACATTGAAGAGCCAACACTTACTGTTGTTTATGCAGTAAACGATTCTCCACTTGCAGGTCAAGAGGGTAAACACGTTACTTCAAATAAACTAAAAGACAGACTTGAAGCTGAAATGCGTACGAACGTTGCGATGAAGTTAGAAGTTATCGGTGAGGGTAAATTTAAAGTAAGTGGACGTGGTGAACTTCAAATCACTGTTCTTGCTGAAAACATGAGACGTGAAGGGTATGAATTCAGTATCTCTCGTCCGGAAGTTATTGTTAAAGAGATCGAAGGCGTTAAATGTGAGCCTTTCGAGCACCTTGTAATTGACGTTCCTGAAGAATTAGGCGGTACTGTAATTGAGAGACTTGGTAAACGTAAAGCTGAAATGAAATCAATGGTTCCAATGGGTTCAGGTTTCCAACGTATCGAGTTTGAAATCCCTGCACGTGCACTTATCGGTTTCCGTGGACAATTCCTAACAGATACAAAAGGTGAGGGTGTAATGAACCACTCTTTCTTAGAGTTCCGTCCATATTCTGGAAGCGTTGAATCACGTTCATACGGTGCACTTATCTCTATGGAAAATGGTGAAGCGTTAGCATATTCATTATTTAACCTTCAAGATCGTGGTGTATTATTTATTACTCCGCAAACAAAAGTATACGAAGGTATGATTGTTGGTGAGCACTCAAGAAATAATGACTTAGTTGTAAATGCAATTAAAGGTAAAGCGCAATCAAATGTACGTTCATCAGGTGCTGATGAAGCTATTAAACTTGTTCCACCACGTGATATGTCTCTAGAGCGTGCACTAGAGTGGATCGAAGATGATGAACTTCTTGAAGTTACTCCTGAAAACATCCGTATCCGTAAAAGATACTTAACTGAAGCGGAACGCCGTAGAGAGTCTAGAAAAACTAAATAACTCTCTTGATGTATCTCCTCTAAATTATTAGGAGGAGATACCGATCTATGATATACTTTATCCCATAAAATGTTTAAAGGGGGATTGTATGGATACTTTACTTTATTTAGGTCCGCTTGTATTATTGGCACTTCTTGCATTTAATTTTTATCAAAATAATCATCCAAAATTAGCACTTTTAGTTATTTTAATAGGTATTTATATTGTATATTCTCACGAAACTGGTCATACTGCAGGTGAGTTTAGCGATGAACTTATGAAGTCTGCTGAAAAAGAAGCTGATGATATTGCTAAAAACTATAGATATGATGAGGAAAAAATAAATAAAGTAGAGAAATAAACTTTATCTAAATATAATTCCTCTTTTATCTCGAAATATTGCTTTTGATATTTCGAGATAATCTCCTCTTATAAATCTACAAAATTTTTTCTTTTTTTAAAAGCTTCATTTTAAACTTACAAAGCTATAATTTTATACATTAAAAGTTGGAGTGCATAATTATGGATAGAAAAAAAATATATAATCCAGATACAAAAGAAAATGTTAACGATAGAAGAATATTTGGTGGAAATCCGACAGGGATTTTTGAATTAAACAACATCAAATATCAATGGGCATATAACCTTTGGGAGGTTATGTTAAATAACACATGGTTTCCAAAAGAAGTTGATATGACTAAAGATGTAAATGATTATAAAAATCTAACAACAGCTGAAAAAACAGCGTACGATAAAGCACTTTCACAACTTATTTTTATGGATTCTCTGCAAACAAACAATCTTATCGATAATATCAATCCATATGTAACATCTCCGGAGATCAACCTTATTTTAGTGCGTCAATCTTTTGAAGAAGCTCTTCATTCTCAAAGTTATGCAGTTATGGTTGACTCGATTTCAACAAATTCGGCGGAGATCTATGAACTATGGCGCCGTGATATGATGCTAAAACACAAAAATGATGCAATTGCAGCAGTGTATCTAGAACTTGCAAAAAATCCAACAGAATCAAACTTTGTAAAAGCGTGTTTTGCTAACCAAATCTTAGAAGGTATTTATTTCTATAGTGGTTTTACATATATCTATACACTTGCACGTTCAGGAAAAATGTTAGGTTCAGCGCAAATGATCCGTTTTATTCAACGTGATGAAGTAACTCACTTGGCTTTATTTAAAAACCTTATCAATACACTTAGAAAAGAACGTCCTGATCTTTTTACAGAAACACTAAAAGCGGAAGTGATTGAGATGTTTAAACAAGCGGTAGAGCTTGAAGTCGAATGGGGTAAATACATAACTCAGGGACAGATTCTAGGTTTAACTGACGCTATTGTTGAGCAGTATATTAAGTTCTTAGCAGATGACAGACTTGTGTCTGTTGGATTTGAAAAACTTTACAATGTAGAAAATCCAATCAAATGGGTAGATGATTTCTCAAGATTTAATGATCAAAAAACAAACTTCTTTGAAGGAAATGTTACAAACTATTCAAAAGGTAGTTTGACATTTGATGACGATTTCTAAAACTTGCAAGTAAAAAATCTCGTAACTCTCTCATTAAAAACCTCTTCAGATTATGAAAAAAATCTTGAAGAGTTTTTACAGCAGCTCAAAAATATAGAAGAAAACTCTTTAGTGACAGCACCGGAAGTGTGTCTTACAGGATTTGATTATGATAATTTAGATCATGCTGTTGCAAGCGCTTCATATTTTACATCTCAAATTCAAAAACACTCACAAAACAAGATTGTTATCCTTACTATGTTAGAACTCATTGAAGGTCAAGTATTTAATATGGCAAAGGTATTTGCTAACGGTGAGTTAGTATACCAAAGGGCAAAAGCAAGACTTTTTAAGTTAGGTGATGAGCATAAGTATATGCAAGAGGGAAGCGATGATGATTTTGAGATTATCGAAATTGCAGGGGTAAAACTTGCATTGCTCATTTGTTTTGAGCTTCGCTTTAAAGAATTATGGCAAAAATGTGAGGGTGCAGATGTTATTGCAATCCCAGCTTGGTGGGGTAAATCCAGAAGTGAACACTTTAGAGCTCTTACGCAAACATTAGCAATTATCAATCAGTGTTATGTTTGTGCAAGTGATTCCGCAGAATATGCCTGCAGTGCATTAAGCGGGATAATTACGCCACAGGGAATAGAGAGTAGAAACGGGAATACGCCTTGCTTAGAGCAAGAGTATAAGAAAAAAGAGATCTCAATAATGAGACGATATTTGGATGTAGGAATAAAATAGGTGTTAGACAGGATAAAGGCAACAAAAACGGCAAAGTTGGCTGAGGATTGCGATGCAAAAATCGGCGGTTTAGATGAGGATGTGAAAAAAGCAATAGCTTTAACAGATAGGGAAGCATTTGTTCCAATGGGATTCCGTCATAATGCATATAAATTAGATGCGTTACCGATAGGTTCTAATCAATACATAAGTTCTCCATTGACAGTTGCAAAAATGACGGAATATCTTATTCCTAGAGGTGCTGACAGAGTTTTAGAAGTGGGTTGCGGAAGCGGATATCAAGCAGCTGTTCTCTCACATCTTTTTCGCGGTGTTTTTACGATCGAGAGAATTGAGAGTTTGATCCTCGAAGCTAAAAAGCGTTTTCGTGATCTGGGACTTAATAATATTCATGCACGCACGGATGACGGGCAAAATGGCTGGATTCAGTATGCACCTTATGACCGTATTTTATTTTCGGCGACGGCTAAAGAGATCCCTGCAAAACTTTTTGATCAACTTGCAGATGACGGGATTTTGGTCGCTCCGATGCAAAAAGGAAACAAGCAAGTAATTACCCGTTTTATGAAAAGGGGTGAGCGGATTATCGAAGAGGAATTGGAGGATTGTGATTTTGTTCCGATTCTCAACGGTGTCGTTAAATAATTTAATATTTATTATAGTAGAATACACCATCGCATGTTTGAGGATATGAAGAATGGAAGAGATTTACGGGATCAAATATACAAAACCTGAGGTAGTGCTTCTACAGGATACCGGTATAGGAGTAGCTGAAGCGGCAGCGAGGACATGTTACGATAGCTTTGAAAACAGTGAAAACGAGGTTATTAAATCTATACGCAACATCTTACCGGATGAGAGCATGAAAGATGAGCTCAACACTATTGAAGATTCTGCTTTACTTGATGATCTGGCGTGGACCTATTTCCACCATTCTATTTTAGAACATGCTAATCTCTCTTACTTAGTTAGGGGAACAAGCCGAGGTGTTTTACAAGAACATGCGAGACACAGACTTCAAGCAATTAGTGTAAGAAGTACTCGTTACACGATGAGCAGCATTATTAATGCATTTGTAGCTTCACTTTACGGTGGGGACAAAGAATTTTTTATCCAAAAAGTACTTTCTTATGATATGTTTGTAACAGCTGATGAAGACTACAATCGTTTAGAGATCGGTGCTATGTATGACAAATTATTGTTTCAATCAAAAAAAGTGGAAGATTTTCTTTCTATTGCTGTTGCAAAGAGCTCTTTAGGTTTTATTGAAGAGTTTAGCAGTGATGCACAGAAGCTTTACGAAGCATTAGAAGCAGGAAAGAAAAAGCGCAATGTAGGGGATGCCTTTAAACATATCATCTCTGACAACGTGAAAGTTGATATGGTTGTAACATTTAACTTAAGAAGTTTGAAAAACTATTTTACTTTAAGAGACAGTGGTGCGGCATACTTTCAAATCAGATGGTTAGCTGAGGCAATGAAAGCTGCTACTCCGAAAAAATATATTGATCTCATTGTAAAAAATAAATAGGAAAAATTATGGTTAAATTACTTCTTTTAGGATTACTTTTTTTTAGTGGCTGTTCGTACTTTACAGTGACAGGTACTATGTGTGATAAGGTAAATACAGAAAGCGGCGAGATCCCTCAAGAGTGTAGAGCATATAACGAAGAAGAGGCCGACAAGGCATTTCATAAAGTTAGTGAAGATAAAAAAGTATCGAATAAAGATATAGAATTTGATAAGACGGGAGAATAAAAAATATGGCAAGAAGCGAAGTATGTGAATTATGTGGAAGTAATGAAGACGTAACGTTAATGGAACTACCTGTTAGTGACGGTAGTGAAGAACAAAGCGTATACGTGTGTGCTACTTGTAAAGGACAGATTGAGAGTGGTGATCTAGATGATAACCACTTTAACTGCCTAAATGACTCTATGTGGAGCGAAACATCGGCAGTGAAAGTTCTTAGCTACATTTTACTAAACAAACTTGGACGTCAAGATATGGTTGATATGATGTATCTAGAAGAGGAAGAGCAAAAACTGGCTGATCAAGCGATCAATGCAGAAGCTAACAAGTTAGTTTATAAAGACTGTAACGGTGTTGAACTGCATGCCGGTGACAGTATTGTAATTATGAAAGACTTAGAGGTTAAAGGTGCCGGATTTACTGCAAAACGCGGTACAACAGTTACTAGAATTGCACTTGCTCCTAATGATCCTACACACATCGAAGGACGTGTAAACGGAACAAAAATATTCTTAAAAACAGAGTTTATTAAAAAAGCGTAATGGAACTCACAGACAGATTTTATAAGATCGACAAAGATTTTAGAAATCCCTTTGCCAGAGACAGGGATAGAATTATCCACTCTGGCAGCTTTAGAAAACTAGAATACAAAACGCAGGTATTTTTAAATCACGAAGGTGATTTTTTCCGTACTCGCCTCACTCATTCGATCGAGGTCTCTCAAATTGCCCGATCAATCACCTCAGAACTTGGACTCAATGAATCTTTAGCAGAAGCTATAGCTCTTTCACACGATCTCGGTCATACTCCTTTTGGACATGTCGGCGGTGATACTTTAGATGAGTGTTTAAAAGCTGACGGTTTTAATAACGGTTTTGAACACAACTTTCAAAGTTTTCGAGTTGTTACCAAGTTAGAAAAACGTTATAAAAATTTTGACGGGCTTAACTTGACATTTGCAACTCTAGAAGGAATATTGAAACATTCCTATCCTTATAGAAAATCTTTTATCCCGGATGTGGTAGATAAATACTTTGATCTTGAAAAACATCCTACATATGAAGCTATGATTGTTGACCGTGCGGACGAGATTGCGTATATCAGTCATGATATTGACGACGGAGTTCATTCAGGACTTATCTCTTTTGATGATTTAAAAGAGAGTGAACTGGTATGTGAAATACTTGAAAAAGTTGCACAAGAAGGGGTTGGTAGTGAAAATGACGAAATGTTTCGTTATAGATTCAGCTCACACATGATCAATCACCTTGTGTATTCACTTCTTGAATATTCACAGCAAAGAGTAGAAGATAAGGAAGAGTTTCCTATAGGGTATGAAAAAGAGCTTGAAACAAAGATCAAAAAACTAAAAAAACTGCTTCATGTAAAGATGTATGAGCATAAAGACATCGTCCGTAAGATGTATGCGGGTTCACAGGCAATTAAAGGCTTGTACAAAGGGCTTATGGAAGAGCCGAAAATGTTGCCTAAGTTTTATTACGAGCAATTACAAGAGAGAAAAAAACATCGTGTTGTAGCTGATTATATAGCGGGACTGAGCGACCGTTATGCACTTGATATGTATAACGAAATTACGGGAAGATTTTAACAATAAAGTGATCCAATGGAAGAATTGTCATTAAAAACTAAAAGACAGATCGTACTATCTAGAATCATATATGATTATATCATCAATGGTTTGGCAAGTGCTCTTGAAAATTTATCAGAGCAAGAGATACAGCTTTTAGTGATGAGACTTAATATACAGGCAATTACTCATGCTATTGAGATTGCTAATCAAGAAGAGATCACAGACTTTGACTACTGTTTTGATCAGTTGGGGATAACATTTGAGACCCTTGTACCGCTGTCTCAAGTTGAATTTACACCGACATTTATTGATGCTCACATAAATGATATACGCTGCGAACTAGGTGATGAGTTTGAAGATATGGTGATATATCTAAAGAAGATGGAAACTACAGTTATATAAAAAGTACAATCTTTAAAAGTTGAAGTTTGAATGTTGATTATAATGTTAGGGGAAAATTAAAAGGTTTTTAGAGGTATATAAGCCCGAAGGCTTATATTACAGGCGTGATTCGTAACGTCTCATCATATAAAGACGTTTAAGCATTTTCTTGCGAGATGCAATTTTGAATTTTTTACGCTTTTCAGTTTCAGTTTCGTGGAAACGACGAGCACGAGCTTCAGTAACGATAAGGTTACGGTCAGTCTGCTTTTTGAAACGTCTATAAGCTGCATCAAAATTATCATCTGTGCGTAGCATAATACCTGGCATATCACATCACCCACTTTCTGTAAAAATTTTGAACTGGAATTATAACGAAAAAACTAAAAAATGACAAATTAGCATTCTACCTTGTAAAGTGAAAACACATAACCTTGATACACTTCACTCATTCTCATTAGATCTTTTAAAGAGTACATATCGATGATATAACCCTCAATCGGTGTTGTTGTCGTAGCACTTGCTAGAGCCGGAGTTTGCGAAAGAGTTGAAGCAATATTTACGATGCATTGTTCTCCTGCTTTAAGAGTATACAGTTGCTTTGTTTCATTTTCGTCTATATGCTTTACAAGTTCTATTTCTCCCGAAGTTAAAAATAAGATACTGTCACAGATATCATCTTGAAAAAAAAGAGTTGTATTCTCAGGTACCTCTATGGGATGGAGTCTCATCTTGAGGTACTCTTTTGTCTTTGGTTCTAGTTTGCTAAAAAAATCAAATACCTCTAAATTCATAAGGAAGCCTTTACTGTTTTTAAAATATGATGTTGTAATTTTGAATTTTAACATAAATTTTTAAAGGAAATTGATGGAGTTTTTGACACTTTTTTTTACTACTTTATTTGAACTGAGCAATGAGATGGCTCCGTATATTTTATTTGGGCTTATCTTTGCCGGTTTTTTACATGAAGTAGTTCCTGAAACAATTGTAAAAAATCATTTAGGCAAAAACTCTATAGGTTCCGTTATAAAAGCGGCAGTTTTTGGAATTCCTCTGCCTGTATGTTCCTGCGGTGTCATCCCTCTTGCCGCAAGTCTTAAAAAAAGCGGAGCTAGTAACGGCTCGGTACTCTCGTTTTTGATCTCGACACCGATTACGGGAGTAGATTCGATCTTGGCCACTTACGGGATGTTTGGATGGGCTTTTACGATTTATCGTGTTATCACTTCGGTAATTATTTCGATCATTGCCGGAATCATTGCAAATTTCTATACCAAAAAAGAGCTTTTTACAACACAAGCAGAGGCGAAGACGGCAAGTTTCTCTCTTAATCCGCAGACAATACAAAAGACTGCAGAAGTTCAAAGCTGTTGCAGTAGCGGGAGTTGTTGTTCATCCTCTTCTAATACTCAAAAAACAAAGTTTTCGATAAAAGGGATGTTCAGGTATGCATTTGTTACCTTGCTTGGTGATATTGCCCCGTCATTATTGGTAGGACTTTTGGTAGGGGCTCTAATTACGGTAGCTATTCCCCAAAATTTAAGTGAAATACTCCTTGAATATACTTGGTTGTCTTATATTATAGTGATTATTATTGCCGTGCCTATGTATGTTTGTGCGACAGCTTCATTGCCTATCGCTGCAGGACTTATGCTCGCAGGTGTTTCACCCGGAGCGGCTTTTGTATTTTTAAGTGCAGGACCGGCGACCAATACTGTCACTATCGGTGTTGTCAAAGAGATGCTTGGAAAAACTTCATTAGCCGTTTATCTCTCAACGATAGTAGTCGGTTCTGTACTTTTTGGATTAGGTTTGGATATCGTTTTAAAAGATATCTCCGTTCAGGAGATGATCCATCTGCATGAAGAAGCAGGCTTGCTTGCTATAAGTTCAAGTGTAATTTTATGGGGATTTGTTTTATATTTTAGTTTTAAGTCGGTGATAAAAAGATTTTAATCGACATATGAGTATAATCCTTCTATGATTTCCCAAGATTCCATAGAAGCCTTAAAGGCACGACTTGATGTTATTGATGTTGTCGGAAGCTATGTAGAGCTGAAAAAGGCAGGTGCAAATTTTAAAGCACCTTGTCCGTTTCATGATGAAAAAACAGCTTCTTTCGTAGTAAGCCCGTCAAAACAGATTTATCACTGTTTTGGATGTGGTGCCGGCGGTGACAGCATTAAGTTTGTTATGGAGTATGAAAAGCTCACATACCCTGAAGCGATCGAAAAACTAGCTTCATCGTACAACTTTACACTGACATATACCGATAACAAAAATAACAAACCACGCTCACAGCTTATGGAAAAGCTCAACGAGTGGTATCAAAACCTCCTGTCACACAATCAGATCGCAATGAAATATCTTCACGAGCGTGGCATCTATGAGAGCAGCATTGAAAAGTTTGGTCTGGGATATGCACCTAAGTCACACGAGAGCATTAACTATCTTCAATCAGA
This sequence comes from Sulfurimonas sp. C5, assembly GCF_029872055.1. Lineage (NCBI taxonomy): Bacteria > Pseudomonadati > Campylobacterota > Epsilonproteobacteria > Campylobacterales > Sulfurimonadaceae > Sulfurimonas > Sulfurimonas sp. C5. The sequence continues at coordinate 228,747 of NZ_JARXNQ010000003.1, read as the reverse complement.
GCAGTTTACGTTAAATGAAGCTGTAGAATACGGTGTGGTTGGATATGACCCTGAGCGAAGACAGAGTTTTGCACGTTTTATCGAGCGTATCACTTTTCCGATCTACTCGGCTAACGGTTCTATTGTAGGTTTTGGCGGACGTACGATTACGGGACACAGTGCAAAGTATGTGAATTCACCAGAGACAAAGTTTTTTAACAAGTCACGTCTTTTATATGCCTATAACATTGCAAAACAGGCGATCTACAAAAAAGCAGAGATTATAATCACTGAAGGCTATTTAGATGTAATTATGTTGCATCAGGCAGGCTTTGACAATGCGGTTGCAACGCTTGGAACTGCTCTTACAAACGAACACTTACCGCTTCTTAGAAAAGGTTCTCCTCGTGTTATTATGGCGTATGACGGGGATAAAGCGGGACGCGCAGCAGCACTTAAGGCAAGTAAACTACTGAGTGCTGCAGGTTTTAACGGCGGGGTTGTTGTTTTCGAGGGTGGTCTGGATCCTGCGGATATGGTTAAAGAGGGACGTGTCAATGAACTTTCAGATATTTTTCACACCCCTAAGCCGTTTATCGAATTTGTATTAGACGAGTTATTATCGCTTTACAATCTCAAAGATCCAAAAGAAAAAGAGCGTTGTATGGCGGAGGGTGTGGCATACTTAAAAACACTCAGCCCTATTTTACAAGAGGAGTATAAAACATATCTCGCTTCCCGTTTAGGAGGACTGGGAGTTTCCCCTTCACTCGTAAAAATAACAAATCAAACAAACTCACAACCAAAAGAGTTAGTACAAAAAAATACCCATAAAGATATGTGGGAACTCTCTTTAATTAAAACTATACTGGAAAAACCTCAGTTTTTAGATACGGTTTTGGATGTGCTGGAGCCTTCGATGCTGCAGTTTCATGCGCGTGAATTTGCAATGGCTTTAGAGGGGAAAACAGATGCTCCTGAACTTATGGCTATTTTAGTTGATGATATGGTTAAAGTGCTTAAAAGTGGCGATGATTTAACTGCTGAACTTATTATCTTTTTGACAAGATATTATGATCGAGAACTTAAGAAGATCAATATAGCGTCTAACATCTCTTTTGAACAAAAAGCATTTTATATCCGAAAGTACCGCGGAAAAATAGCGCAACTGAAGCGCGGTCAACTTGTAAGCTTTGAAGCTTAATTAGTTTTTTTTATAATAGTGTAACTTTCTTGTGATAAAATTTCGAAAATTTTTTAGGTAAACAGTATCTTATATAAAAGATACCCATGTGCCTTCACAAGGAAAGAAAATGAAAGCAATAGCCCTATTTAGCGGTGGACTGGACTCTACTTTAGCGATGAAACTGATCATCGATCAAGGTATAGATGTGTTGGCGATCAATATCGCAACTGGTTTTGGAAGTACAAAGGACAGACGTGCCCATATGGAAAACATGTGTGCTCAAGTTGGTGCAGAATTTAAAATTGTAGATATTCAAGACGAGTATCTCCAAGATGTACTTTTTGATCCTAAATACGGCTATGGGAAACATTTCAATCCTTGTATTGACTGTCATGCAAAAATGTTTGAAGTGGCAAAAAGAATTATGAAAGATGAAGGTGCTTCATTTTTGATCAGTGGTGAGGTTTTAGGACAACGCCCGATGTCACAAAATAAAGATGCCCTGCAAACTGTTCTTAACGAATCTAACTGTGAGGGACTTCTGCTTCGTCCTATGTCTGCGAAACGTTTAGCACCTACGATCCCTGAGATCGAAGGCTGGGTTGATCGTGAAAAACTTGAAGATATTATGGGAAGAAGTCGTGATCGCCAAATGGAATTAGCTAAAGAGATAGGTCTGACTGATTTTGAATCTCCGGGTGGCGGTTGTCTTTTAACTGATGAAAATTTTGGTAAAAAGATGTGGGACTTCATCAAGCACGATACATTTGAAAAACAAGATATCCCTGTAATGAAGCACGGTCGTCATTTTAGACTTGAAAACGGTGCAAAACTTGTCATCGGTCGTGATAAAGATGAGAATGCTTTTTTACAAGAGATAGAAAACGACAAGTTTTATCACATTAGAACTGTAGGTCTGCCGGGACCGCATGCACTGCTTAGCAAAAATGCATCTCAAGAAGATAAAGAGTTCGCAATGCGTGGTATTTTAACTTACTGTAAAACTAAAGCAGATGAAGAGTATACACTTGCTTTTGGAGAAGAAGAAGTACAGGTAAAACCGTTAGAATCTCGTGAGGTAATGAAACCGTTTTCTATAATGTAATATTTGTGCTATACTGTTTTTATATTAAAAAATAAAGGTGATATAGATGGCAGGTATTCATTTCTCATTCGATAATTTTGAACAACTTATTGATTTGAATATTGGAATAGCAGATAGGTTAGATGAAAATCGTGCAGAGCGTTTTACAATACTTTATTGTGACTTTGGCGGACTAAATTTAGAAGTAGTTGAAAAATCTTTGGCAAAGACACTTCGCAATTCTGATTCTGTTGTCAATTATGTAAATGATTATTTCTTTGTTCTACCGTATACAGATCAATTCGGTGCACAAAGTGTGAGAGGTCTGTTTGAGGCTTTTTTTAATGTCGAGTTGCCTTCTGTAATGGCTAGTTATCCTTCTGATGGAGAGAATCCACAGGAATTATTGGCAGAGATACAACATTCTGCAAGCAGAGTTTTATCAAACGATCTCGTTTGTTTAAATGAACTTACTCAAAGGGGCTAAAGCCGTTTTGGGTAAACGTATATCTTTTTGAACTTTTATAAAAAGAGATAGCTTCTGAGATCTCTTGTTGTCTATAAAGTTTTTTATCGCATACCATTCTACATTTTATTTTAGGATTATTCATCGCTTTTTTATTTTCCTGTGTGAAAGTCGTTTCGTAGATCTTCTCGGAAAACAGTGCTATCGGGAGTAAAAAAAGTAAAAGTTTTATCATCTCTTCTATATCGGCCTATTCAAATACAATTTAAGTTTTTGGAACACTAAATGCTATATTTTATCAAATTCCCATAAACGGAGAGAGATAATGATAGGTTTAGAATTAAAAGCTGATACTAAAACACCGTCAAAACTAGTTTTATCTTCACAAGATTCGCAGCAAGATAAATTGCCTAGTACTCTCTCTTTTGCTTCGTTGCTCAGCGGAATTACGGATCAGGACAAAGATTTGAAATTACCGCAAAATGGCACTCTTGTTCTCTCTTTAAAAGATAATGTGACAGAGCAAAACACTAAAGACACAAAACACTCTTCAACAGCATCATCGATACTCTCTTTATTAAAAGATGAAGAGATTCAAACACCGAAAAATGAAGTAAAACCTTTAGAACTTAATCCTCAACTAACAGAGGATAAAACAGTTTCTGAACTTAAAGTAATTATCAAAGAAGCAAAACAGTATCTCAAAAATAAAATCATTTCACTCGAAGGGTTTAAAAAGAGTGAAATAGCATCATTACCAAAAACTTTAAAAGGTTTGGTACAAGTAGCACAAAAGTTTGGTATTGATGTGTCAAAAGTTACCCTTGAAGAGGTAAAACAAAGTATTACTCCAAAGCTGCCAAAAGAGGAACTCAAAACAATTGTTAAGCTTGAAAAGGATTTAGAGATAAAATCTGAAAAAGTTGTGAAAAAAGCTGTACAAAAAAATAATGAAGTTGAACTCAAAGAACAGCCACAAGTAAAACAACAAGTAAAAACTGAAGAGAAACCTGTACAGGTACAACAAACACCTCTATTCAAAACACAGACAAAACCGGTTGAAATCACTACACAACAGCTTGTAAATGTGAAAGTTGGTAATGAGATCGATAAAACACAAAAGCAAAAAACACAAAATACTTTGGAGTTACTATTACGTGGAGAAAAAGTACGTAAAAATGAGACAAATTTAACGGCAGATTTCTCTGTAGCAACAGCCAGAGTTATAGCTCCACAGGCAAAAACAGATGCCGATGAGAATTTAGATTCTCTTTTAAAAGGTGAGAATGTAGTGCATAATCATACTGAAGCTAAATCAGACATGCATGTACAAAAAACAGATAGCTTTGAAGTGAAGATAAATGAAGCAAAACAGATGATCAAATATCTTTCACAAGATGTTAAACAGGCTATTGAAGAGTATAAGCCACCGTTTACAAGAGTAAAGGTACAACTAAACCCTCAAAAGCTTGGAGAGATTGATCTAACAGTAATACAACGCGGTAAAAACTTACATATTAATTTGAGTTCCAACAATGCTGCTATTAATACTCTGGCAATGAATGCCAATGACTTAAAAGTACAGTTAAACAATAGTGGAATACAAAATGCTTCATTGAACTTTAGTAATATGTCGCAAGGTGACCAAAGCGGTGCTGGATCGCACGCTCACCAGCAACAACATAACCGTCAAAATGCTCAAGAAGAGTACGGTTATTTTCAAAATGAGGACACAAATGAGGAGATTGTAAACTCCTTAGAGATTGTAGTTCCTAATTATGCATAAAGGATAAGTCATGGCAATTAATGCTTATGGAGAAAATGTAGCAACATACGGAACTGTAGCAGATACGACTGCTGCAGTTGAGAACAAAACTGCACTAGGAAAAGATGACTTTATGAAACTGCTTTTAGTGCAACTGCAATACCAAGATCCTACAGAGCCTATGGATACCGAGAAGATTTTAACGCAAACTTCCCAACTGGCGGCACTTGAAGCATCGGATAATACAAAAACAGCTCTAGAGAACCTTACTAAATCTTTAGGTAATGCACAACAATTCTCAACTATCGCAGCAATCGGTAAAACAGCTGACCTTGGAAGTGACGCTATTGCTCACGATAAAGGAAGCACATCAACTTTTGAAGTATATTTTCCAAATGATATTCAACAAGGTGTAGTTGATATTAGTGATAGTAACGGAAATGTTATAGGGAGTATTGATGTTGGTACAAACCCTTCAGGTGTATACTCTTTTGACTGGGACGGGATGACTACAGCTGGCGAAGCTGCTGAGAGTGGAATTTATCATGTGAGTGCACGTTATAGTGACTCAAACGGTAATAATCAAACAACACGTTTAGGTGCTTATCCAATTGAATCAGTAAGATTTGATCAAGGAAGTACTTATGTAAAAGTTGGTTCGAGTTATGTACCGCTTGATAGTGTTGTGGAAGTATATTAAGAGGTAAAATCCCATGATGACACAAGCCTTTTATACCGGAATTTCTGGACTTAAAAACTACTCTGCGGGTATAGATGTAGTTTCTAATAATATTGCAAATATATCGACAACAGGTTATCGTGCATATAATGCCGAGTATGCTTCATTATTTGAAGAAGCATTGGCTGGTGCAACTTCTACTGTTTCTCCCCAAAGTGTAGGATACGGTGTAAGAATGCAGGCAACTGCAATGTCTACTGAACAAGGTACTTTGGCACTTTCAGATCGCAGTACAGATTTGGCTATACTTGGTGAAGGTTGGTTTGGTGTCCGTGGTGATAGTAACACTATTTATACAAGAGACGGTGGATTCAATATAGATGCAAATGCAGATCTTGTAACAAATGATGGTTTACATGTTCTTGGGACTATGGGCAATAACATTAGTGCAGACAATGTTTTGACTTCCATTCTTGCAGAAGTAGCTCTAGGTGATGTGAACAGTGTTGAAAAACTTCGTTTTCCAAAAAACTTGACATATCCTCCTGAACCGACAACAACAGCAAAATTTATTGCCAATGTGGGTGTTGGGTATGAGCCTGTAACGGTTGGAGCGAGTGTTGTAGATTCTCAAAATAACAGAAATCATCTCCGTTTGGAGTTTACAAAAAAAGCTGTACAAACACCTCCTGGATCACAGTATGATGTGAGAGCAACAGTTGAGAGTTTAGATGGTACGACAGTCTATTCGACAGCTTCAGGTGAAGTAACGTTTGACGGTAAAGGTGCCCTTGCATCAAACACATTGACTTCAATTAATAATAACGGTTCGACGATTGCTATCAATCTTGGTAGCGGTTATGATGGTATGGTGTCTATGGATGTCCCTTTAGTGTCTGGTTCAAGTTTGGCTGATGGAACAATTGGTGGTGATTTACAGGGATACTCGATTTCACAAAATGGAGAAGTTCTTGCAACATTTACAAACGGTAAACAAAGCAGTGTAGGTAAAATTGCAGTTTTTCATTTTCAAAATGAACAAGGTCTTAACCGTGTAAGCGGAACACGTTTTGAAGAGAGTGCTAACAGTGGAAAAGCATTTTTCTATAAAGATGCAGACGGAAATAATATTATCGGAACAAATATTCAAAACTTCAGACTAGAAAGTGCTAACTATGATATGGCTAGCGGACTTACTGAGCTAATCGTACTACAACGTGCCTATGATGCAAATTCAAAATCTATTACAACTGCTGATCAGATGATTCAAAAAGCCCTAAATATGGGTGCTTAACCTCAATAAAAAAAGTTGGAACACTTTATGCTTTAACTCCTTTACTAACTCTATCTTGAATAGATAGATTGTAAAGGATTTGATATGTTAAAATCACTTTTTTCCGGCGTATCAGGACTTCAATCCCATCAAGTTGCGATGGATGTTGAGTCAAACAATATTGCTAACGTTAATACTGTAGGTTTTAAGTATTCTCGTGCAAATTTTTCTGATTTGTTAGCACAAACAAAAGCTATTGCTACTGCTCCTCAAGGACAGCTTGGAGGGAAAAACCCTGTTCAAGTAGGTCTTGGATCAACAGTAAATTCAATGACGAGAATTTTTGCTCAAGGTTCTGTACAAAACTCTGATAAAAATACAGACGTTGCTATTCAGGGAGATGGTTTCTTTATTATCTCTCCAGATGGCGGGAACACTTATAAGTATACTCGTGCGGGAGACTTTAAATTTGATGCAGGTGGAAACTTCGTTGACAACAACGGTTTTATTGCTCAAGGGTGGCTTCGTGATCCAGTAACTGGAAAAGTTGATTCTACTGCACCAATTGAAAACATCAATATCCCACCTGGACTTACAACTCCTGCAAATGCAACGCAAGAAGTTGTACTGAAGGCAAATCTGAATTCTGGGCCTCTTGTTGAGAGTTATTCTCCTGCATATCAGGTGGCAAGTGGTACAACAGGTACTACACCGGCGGTAGATGCTAACGGTTATCCAATTGAATCTGGTGATCTTGGGGTTATGTTTAACGAAGTAGGTGAAGCATTTTCTCTTCAATCTGGTCAAGGTATTTGGGCATCTTTTATAGCATCGACAACGACTAGTGCCCCTATTCAGTCAGGTGTTGCTTTAGGTGCAGATACTCCTTCAAGCATTACATTTACTCTAGATGATGGAACGACAAAAACAGCTAACTTTACATTGCTAGCAGCTAATACTGCTACACAAAATGCTGCAATTGAAGCTGCTGCTATTAATGCAATTTCATCTGTTACAGGGGTAACGGCTACTGTAGACGCTTTAGACCAAATTGTACTAACAAACGACAACAGTAATGCTGCTGCATCACATAATATAAACATTAGTGCTGTAACAGGTAGTCCTGGTTTTGCTGCAGGTACGACATCTACAACTGCATATAGATATACTTATAATCCTGCAGGTCCGACTACTGCAGCAGGTGCAGATAAAGAGTTTACTACTATTGCATCACTCCGTGAAGCTTTAGAGAATCAAGCACAAGCTGAAGTTGCTGTACCAGGTGCTGCAAATATTTCTGTAATTGTCAATGATCAAGGTAAGCTGGAACTGACAAACCCTGATGCTACGAGTTATAACATTAACTTAAAAGTTACAGGTCTTTCAGGCGGTGGTGTGACTGAAAATACTCGTTTTACAAGAAATATGGAAGCTATGAATACAGTACTTCAAGCGGGTACTGCAGGAAAATCATTTTCTCAATCATTTAATGCTGCAACACATTCTAGTTCTATTGACGTATTTGATTCTTTAGGTTCAAAACACACACTGAGAATGGAGTTCAGAAAAACGGCACTTGATACGGCAACAGGTAGTACATGGGCGGTAACGATCACTGTTCCAGAACCTGCAACGATCGATACCGTAGCACCAACTTTTGAGAAAAAAGGTTCTATCAGATTTAACAATGATGGATCACTTGCGACGTATACGCCGCCAAATATTTCATTTACGGCAAATAACGGTTCAGCACCTGACCAACAGATTACTTTATCTTTCGGTACTGCGAATAAGTTTGACGGTATGACAAGTTTTGATAGTAAGTCATCTACATCAGGGATTTCGCAAGATGGTTATACTGGTGGAGATTTAGTTGGTATCAGAATCGATCAATCAGGTACGCTAATCGGGTCATTCTCAAATGGTCGTTCATTTGGTCTTGCACAAATTGCTATGGCTAAATTTACAAATAACGAAGGTCTTTCGACTGAAGGTGGGAATGTATTTATTCAAACGGCAAACTCTGGAGATCCAATCATTGGTACTGCTGCAACGGCAGGACGTGGATTTATCCAGTCAGCTGCACTAGAGGCATCAAATGTTGACCTTTCACGTGCACTAACTCAGCTGATCATTGTACAACGCGGTTTCCAAGCCAATGGTAAAACGATTACTACTTCTGATCAACTTCTTCAAACGCTTATAGGGCTCAAAAACTAATTTTAATTCAAATTTGATATAATTTCTTCAATAAAAAACGAAGGGATTATATCGATGCAATTCTCTGCTCCACTTAAATCAAACTCAAAAAAAATCATGTTACTAGGTTCAGGTGAACTAGGTAAAGAAGTTGTTATTGAAGCTCAAAGGTTAGGGCTTGAAACAATTGCCGTTGACAAATATGCTAATGCTCCTGCACATCAAGTAGCCCACCGCAGCTATGTTGTAGATATGCAAAATAAAGAAGCTGTATTAGAGATTATCCAGCGTGAAAAACCACACTATATCCTTCCTGAAATCGAAGCTATTTCAATCGATGCTTTATTTGAAGCAGAAGATAAAGGGTACAACGTTATTCCTAACGCAAATGCCGTTTCAAAAACAATGAACAGAAAAAACATTAGAACATTTGCTGCTGAGGTACTAGGTCTTAAAACTGGTCCATACAGATTTGTTACAACTGAAGAAGGCTTAATGGGAGCTGCAGTAGAACTTGGATTTCCATGTGTGATTAAACCAGTTATGAGCTCAAGCGGTCACGGACAATCTGTTGCTCGTTCAGTTGCTGATATTCCAAAATCTTGGGATATGGCAAAAGAGGCTCGCGGTGATGCAAGTGAGCTAATAGTTGAAGCGTTTATCGACTTTGATTACGAGATCACAATGCTGACAGCGCGTAATGGTAAAGAAACAGTTTTCTGTGAGCCTATCGGACATGAGCAAAGAGACGGAGACTATGTATTCTCTTGGCAGCCAATGCAGATGAGTGAAGTAGCCAAACAAAAAGCACAGCAAATTGCAAAAGAGATCACTGATGGTCTTGGTGGTCAAGGACTGTTTGGAGTTGAGCTGTTTGTAAAAGGTGATGAAGTATATTTCTCAGAAGTTTCACCTCGTCCACACGATACAGGTATGGTAACGCTTATTACTCAAAGTCAAAGTGAATTTGCACTTCATTTACGTGCAGTATTAGGTCTTCCTTTAGGATTTACATTCTATGGTGATGGTGCAAGTGCTGCTTACAAAACAAATTTACACAACTATGCGCCAGTAATTGATGTAGATGATTCTTTATTCTCTGAAAACTCTTATGTAAGAGTGTTTGGAAAACCTGAAGCTCATAAAGGTCGCCGTTTGGCAGTTGCTTTAGTTTACGATAAAGTAGATGCAGCACTTGAAAAAGCAAGAGAACTTATTGAAAAAGTAAAAGACAACTAATGAAAATTGTTCTGCTTGATACGATCACGTTTGGAGATACAGATTTAAGTGGTTTTAATCAGTTCGGTGATGTAGTTGCGTATGAAAAAACTACAGCTGAGCAAACACAAGAAAGAGTAATAGATGCTGATGTGATTGTGACAAATAAAGTTGTGATTACAAAAGAGATTATGAAAAACTCAAACAATCTCAAACTGATTTGTATTGCTGCGACGGGAATGAATAATGTTGATTTGGAAGCTGCAAAAGAGCTTGGCATTGAAGTGAAAAATGTTAGCGGGTATTCAACTGATTCTGTAATTCAGCACACATTTTCTATGCTGTTTTATCTAATGGGACATTCACGTTACTATGATGAGAGTGTGAAAGACGGTACTTACAGTCAAAGCGGTATTTTTACAGATGTTAGCCGTCCATTTTTTGAAGTAAAAAACAAAAAATGGGGTATCATTGGTCTTGGTGAGATAGGACGCGGTGTTGCCAAAGTTGCAAGTTGTTTCGGAGCAGATGTTTATTACTTTTCAACAAGTGGAAAAAATAACAATGACGAGTACACAAGTGTTGACTTAAAGACTCTTATGAGTACATCTGACATTATCACTATCCATGCACCATTAAACGAGCAGACGAATAATCTTTTGGATGAAACACAGTTGTCATTATGTAAAGAGGGCGCAATTGTTTTAAATCTTGGACGCGGTGGAATTATCAACGAAGATGCCGTAGCAAAGCTTGTAGATCAAAAAGAACTTTATTTTGGACTTGATGTATTTACAAAAGAGCCGCTACCGAGTGAATCTCCACTTCTAGCGGTAAAAAACAAAAACAGACTCTATATGACACCGCATATCGCTTGGACATCTGTCGAAGCGAGAGATGAACTGATCGCAGGTGTTATTAAAAATATAGAAGTAAGCCTATAAACTTTTTATGGCTGAACTCTCTTTAGCTTTCGCCGCTTTTTTTGCGGCAACCATTCTCCCTTTTTCTTCTGAAGCTGCTTTTTTAGTAGCACTCTCAAATGGAATGCCGATTGCAAATGCTTTATTATCTGCCTCGATAGGCAATATACTGGCGATCATTGTGAATTATTATCTTGGATATTTTCTTTATACAAAAACCAAAGAAAAATTATTTAGATCGAAGATAGGAAAAAGATCGTATAGTTTTGGGCATATGTACGGATATTATGCTTTAGTCTTATCCTGGCTTCCGATTATTGGCGATCCGCTTACATTAGTTGCAGGGCTTGTTAGACTAAAGTTTGTTTGGTTTGTTATAATTGCGGGAAGTTTGAGAGTTTTGCGTTATTATATTTTAACGTTTTTAAGTTGATAAGTACTTTGATACCTTTATTTTAGAATACGAATCCTCCCTTCGGTCTGGCTTCTAAAATAAATATATAAAAGTACAGAAAATATGTGTAAAAATCATAACTATTGAAAGGGTATGGATATGAAAACCGATGTATTGATTATTGGTGCGGGTGGAGCAGGTCTTATGGCTGCGATCGCTGCAAAAGAAGAGGGTGCTGATGTTTTAGTGCTTACTAAAGAGTATCCCACACGTAGTCAGACTTGTATGGCACAGGGTGGAATGAATGCGGCACTTGGAAACGCAGGTGAAGACAGTGTTGAAGATCATGTACAAAATACTTTAAAGTCTGCTCACGGTGCAGCGGATGAAGAAGCGATCCGTTTTATGTGTTCGGAAGCTCCAAATGCAATCGAGTATTTAAACAGCATAGGCGTTTGTTTCTCCCGTACAAAAGATGGAAAAATAGCTCAACGTCGTTTAGGCGGTGCATCAGCCCCTCGTGCTTGTTATGCTCAGGATTATACAGGTTTAAAAATTCTTCACACTTTATATGATCGCTGTAATGCATTAGGGATTCAATTTATCAGTGACAGTTTTTTACTCGACCTTCTGCAAGATGAAAACGGTAGTGCATGCGGTGCAAAAATTTTAGATCTTCGCAGCGGAGAGACAAAAACATATATTGCAAAATCTGTTATATTGGCAAGCGGTGGTTATTCTCGTATCTATGATAAATACTCAACAAACTCAAAAGCTTCAAGCGGTGATGGAATTGCTGCAGCACTTCGCATTGGAGCTGACGTAAAAGATATGGAGTTTGTACAGTTTCATCCGACAGGACTTAAAAACTCTTCAATTTTAATCAGTGAATCGGCTCGCGGTGAGGGCGGTTATCTCTTAAATTCAAAAGGGGAGCGTTTTACCAATGAGTTAGCACCTCGTGATGAAGTAAGCCGTGCAATTGATGCGGAGATCAAAAAAGGGGAAGAGGTGTTTTTAGATATCCGTCATCTTGGAGAGGCATTTATTGATGAAGGCTTGCCGCAAGAGAGAAAACTGGCAAAGCTTTATGAAAATGTGGACCCTGTACACGACCTGATTCCTATAAAACCTGTAGCACACTATACAATGGGCGGTGTGGCAGTTGATAATCAGTCACAAACAAACATAGATGGATTATTTGCCTGCGGTGAGTGTGCAAACCATAATGTACACGGAGCAAACCGATTAGGCGGCAATTCACTCTTGGAGATTGTGGTTTTTGGTCGTGAAGCAGGACGTAATGCAGCAAAACGGGCACAAAACATAGAGCAGTTGTCTGTTCCAGTAAATTGTGAATGTTTTTTAGAGCAAGAGTTCAGTAATACGGTAGATTTTTACAAATACAAAGAGAAGTTAGGCAACTTACTTTATAACAAAGTAGGGATTGTTAGAAAACGCTCAGAACTTGAAGATGCACAGCAAGAGATAGAGATGATTAAATCTCTTTTACCGCAAATGGGCTGGAGTGATCCTTCTTCTGTTTATAACACCAACAAACAAGAGTTTTTAGAGTTCAGAAATATTTTACAGGTCAGTGAAATGGTTGTAAAAAGTGCACTTTCCAGAACAGAGAGCTGCGGTGCACACTATATGGAGGCTGAGTAATGAAAATAACGGTTAAAAGAGATGATGCCTTTGAAATTTATGAGTTGGAAGATGGTGAATACACATTACTAGAAGCCTTAAATACGATTAAACACGATATTGATAATACACTCAGTTTTTCAAGCGGATGTCGCAGCAGTGTGTGTGGTAGCTGTGCAATGCGCGTGAATGAAAAAGAGGTTCTGGCATGTTCATATAAAGTACAAGACGGAGACAGAATAGAACCTCTTAACAATATGCCTGTTATTCGTGATCTAGTTGTGAACATGGATAAATCATATGAGATGAATGTTAAAGCAAAAGCGTGGATCAACAGTTTTAATAATGAAGCTGTTTTAGATCATGAAGCTGAGAAGATTAACGAAGTACAGAGTGACTGTATCTTGTGTGGATCGTGTTATTCATCTTGTCCCGTATATGCAGTTAATGGAGAATTTTTAGGACCGTTTTCTCTTACCCGTGTTTGGAAATATGTGAGTGACAAACGTGAAGGTGATGCCAAAGAAAAAATCGACACCATTCAGACAAACGGTGTTTGGGATTGTACACTGTGTAACAACTGTACGGTAGTGTGTCCTCAAAATATCTCATCTAAAGCTGACATTGAAAAACTAAGAGTACGTTCTAGTATGTTTGGTTATACAGATCCAAATTTTGGAAACTTCGGCGGCGGTTTTGATAGTGGTTTTGGTTTTGACGGGAGTCCAAGTTTTTAGAGTGTGAGGAGAACACACTCTACATAAGAAAGTTAAGCAACTTTCTTGATAGCTTTTTTCGCTACTTTTTTCGCTTTTTTAGCAGTTGTAGGTTTCTTTTTTAGAACTCTTTTTGTAGCTTTTTTAGTTACTTCTTTTAACTCTTTCTTTTTAACAGTTTTTTTCGCTGCAGATCTAACAAGCTTTTTTACGGCTTTTTTCTTAAGTGCTTTTGCCATCTTATATCCTTTTAACAGAGCTCATTATTACTTACTAATAGTAATAAATTATAGAGATTGTATAGTTTTTATTCATATATGTCAAGAAAATATAGAGAAAATTATGTTATATTTCAATTTATAATCATATATAGAGAATATAACATGACATTTATTGACTTTAAAAAATTGCTTTTAGATGCCGAGATCAGTTTGCCAAAATTTAGTAAGCTGATCAAGGTAAGTGAAAAAAACATACAAGCATATAAACAAAAAGGGGAAGTCCCTAATGCAATAGCAGCTATTGCCAAGTGTATTGCAGTGATGCATAAAGAGGGGATAGACTATAAAGAAGAGATAGAATCTTTGCAATTACAGCCTAAAAGAAAAAAAGGTGTGGGATTTGCTAAAAAAGAAAAATCAAAAGAGCAAAAGAGTGAATAACTAACATTACGTTTATGTTATAATTAAATCAAAAAAAAAGGTGAGTGATGGCGAAAGAGCATTCGTTTGATATTACGGCAAAAGTAGATGTACAACTTTTTAAAAATGCAATTAATTTAGTAGATCGTGAAGTGGCAAACAGATACGATTTTAAAGGGACATCGTACGAAGTTAACTATAAAGAGAAAGAAAAAGCGTTAGTGTTAGTTGCTTCATCGGACAATAAATTAGATGCGTTAAAAGATATAGTGATCGATAAACTTTTAAAACAGGGGCTTTCTTCAAAAGTACTGGACGAACTTCGCGTGGAAGATGCAAGCGGCGGGACAAGAAAAGCAACGTACAAAGTGGTAGATTATATTGAATCAAAAGAAGCAAAGAAGATCACTGCCGATATAAAAAATATGAAACTTAAGGTAAATGCTCAAATTGAGGGTGACTCAATCCGTGTAAAAGCTAAAAACATTGATGACCTGCAAAAAGTGATGAAGATGATCCGTGAAGGTGAGTGGGACGCTCCGTTAAAATTTGAAAACATGAGATAAGGGGAGCGAAGATGAAAAAAATGAGTGTAGAGGAAGCTGCAGAGTTTTATAGTGTTTCAAAAGAAGCTATTCACAACAGAATAAGACGTGGTTCCATTGAAAGTGTAGTTGAAAACGGTGTGAAGTTAGTAGTGGTTGACGAAAAAGTAAAAGCACCGCAAAAAAGAACATCGAGTGCAAAACCGTTTGCAAATGACAGATACTATAAATATCTTGAAGAACAAAATGCAAAACTACAACAGCGTGTAGAGACTTTAGAGGGTGAAACAAGAACTCTTCGCGATCAAAAAGAGCAGATGCTTATTGAGGAAAAAGAGAAGCTTGAGAGAATCTATAAAGAGAAAGATGAACAGCTAAAAAATATTCTTCAGACTCTTTCTACAAAGTTTATGCTGAATGCTCCAACGCAAGAACCTGAACTTATAGCTCAAGAAGAAACAGCTTTTGAAGCAGAATTGGAAGAAAGCTCCGAGAGTGAAATGGTTTCACTCAAAAAGTATTTAAAATCTTTACACCTTTCAGAAAAAAAGCTGGAAAAAACATTGAAAAAATTTAAAAACTTAGATGATGACAGAGTTATAAGAATAGGAAAGAAAATCTACATCGATCCTATTAAATATGACTATAGTGATCTCATTAAGAAGTAGATACTTCTAGAGATCACCCATCTTCAGTGTAATACCTTTCATATGCGAGATCGGATATGAAAAGGCTATTCCTGCCCCATTGCCAGTAAGATCCAACTCCTCCATAATCGCTTTAATGATATTATCTACCCTTTTTGTAGGTGTAATGAACATCAAATTAGAATCTGTCTCATCACTGTGCAGTCTGTTGTAAAAGTTGTCCATTTTCTCCAGACCCATTCCATGTGCACTCATGATCGTAACACCTCTTGCTCCTGCATTCCTAGCTGCTAAAAGTGCTTGTTCCGTTTTATTGGTCGGTACGATTATGTGAACAGCTGAAAAAGGTATTTTTTCAGAATGGAGTTTGTCCGTACCTTGTACGTGAACGGTAGCAAGCCCCATATTGTTTGCATCTTCTAAAGCATGGCGAAGTTCTTTGATATGTAGCTGTTCTCTCTCACGATCACCTCTAATGCCCATCTGCTCTGTTACAAAGCCATAAAGCATTACCGTTATCATTGGAAAGAGTGATGCAAACGCAATAAGTCCAAAACCGTCTATTAGTGGATCACGTCCCGGTATATTGGTTGCAAGTCCTAGTCCAAGTGCAGCAACGAGAGGAACTGTTACAGTCGAAGTTGTTACCCCACCACTGTCATACGCTACAGGGATAATGTATTTTGGTGAGAGGAAAGTAAGTGCTATAACAAACAGATAACCCGCCATAATGTAGTACACAATCTCTCCACCAACAACAATTCTATAAGCACCCAGAGATATACCGATCGCAACACCGATTGCCACAAAGACTCTTAGAGCATAGTCGTTAATCTTCCCGTCACTTATCTCTTTTGCTTTTCTTGCAATTGCCGTCAGTGATGGTTCAGCCATTGTCGTAGAGAAACCGATAAGCGCTCCAAAAGAGTAAATAATGATGTTACTGTCATACTTTGTAAGTTCTAGAGCCATAGTCTCGCCTACTGAGAAAAGACCCATCTCCAAACCTACAATAAAAGCATCGAGCCCGATAATAACAAGTCCAAAACCGATAACTACCTCTTTGAAATTCTCAATAGGCTTTTTTAGAATTGCATACTGGAAAAACAGAATAACGGCTAGAATAGGAAGTACATCAATCATCACTCCGAGTAAACCTTTGAGGACGTCGAGGATTTTAAAGTTGTATTGTGCGGCAACTGTTGCAGCGGCATCAGTAATAGGTGCGATAGTAGGAATGTTTGTTACAGAATCTACAAACTGATAAACTACGATACCGTAAAACTGTACGAAGATCATAGGTGTGAGTGAAGCAAATGCGATCAGACCAAAACCATCTAGTACAGGGTTTCTCCCTTTTATGCTAGAAGCCAGACCGATACCGAGTGCGGCAACCAGAGGAACGGTTACCGTTGATGTAGTAACCCCTCCAAGGTCGTACGCAAGTCCTACGATCTCCTGCGGTGCAAAAGCAGTTGAAGCGACAACCAAAATGTAGCCCGAGATGATGTAATAGTGGATAGGATGCCCTTTTAAAATCCTCCAAACACCTAAAACAATTGCAAAACCTACAGAGAAGGCAACAACCATTCTAAGGGTCGTTGCATCTATTCTCCCGTCACTAATAGAGGCTGCTTTTTGTGCGATAACGATAAGAGCAGGTTCCGCAACAGTCGTACCAAAGCCGATCATAAAAGCAAAGAGTATGATCCAAAATGTGGAACCTTTATTGGCAAATTCACTGGCAAGCCCTTCACCAACTGGAAAGATACCTACCTCAAGACCAAGTAAAAAAACTGCGAGTCCTACACCTACTATAGCTAAACCGATTGTAGTGCTTAACCAGTTTTCAGGTACACTTTGAATAATGGCAAGTTGAAAAAAGACAATTACGAGTATAATCGGCAAAAGATCTCGAAAAGACTCTTTTAATAGTTGAAAAAAAGTTGAAAGTTTTAGCAAGTAATATCCCTAATTTTTTTGTAATAATATCAAAAACGGATGAAAATGAATTGAATCAAAGGCAATGACAGCCGAAGAAAAGGCGTTTTATAACGCCTTAATCGTCATCATCTTCTTTTTCTTGTTTAGAACCGAAAGTTGCTTTGAGTCCTTGAATGAGAGCTTCTTTTTCATGAGTAGAGAGTTTGGCTTCCGGATGTGTAATATCGTATCCGAATATAGGCATTTCACCTTTTTCAACCTCTTCAGCTGCTTCATTACCCTCATTGCGTTTTTGTACGCCCCATGCTGAGATATTGAAGTGTCTTCGACCGTCTTCTACATGTTCTTGGATGATCCATGAGATAGGTGCAACATTACTGTACCAAGGCCATTTCGTTGTATTTGCATGACAATCGGCACAAGCTCTTTCAAAAAGCTGTTTTGTTGTTTGAGAATCCCACATAGGTTCTGCCAGAACAGGGGGATTTGTATGATCTTTACCTATTGGTAAAAATTGTATGAGTACCAGAAGAATAAGAGCAGGAAAACCTACATACTTCATAAATGACTTCATTTATCACCTCATGTTTTAAGATGTAATATTTTATCACAATAGGTGTGAATTTAGCATTAATAAAGGTTAAAAAGTGATATAATGGAGAATAAACAATCTAATTTTAAAGGATTTATCATGAAAAGTTTAAAAATTGCGGCAGTTGCAATGTTACTAGGGTCTATGAGCCTTTTCGGTGCTAATTATGGCAGTATGAGTACAGATGAACTACTCGATCTTAGAGGGACACCTAAAACTCAACAAGAGCGTAATGAGCTTCATAACGAACTTCAAAACCGTTATAAAACAATGAGCCAAGAGCAGAAACAACGCTTTAACTCTAAACCGGGAAAAGGTATGGGACAAAAACCGATGCCTAAAAAAGGTGGTATGGGTCAAGGCATGGGTAAATGTCAAGGTATGAAACAAGGTGGCATGGGACAAGGTCAAGGAATGGGAAAAGGTAGAATGTAAAAGTTCTACACCTCTTCTTTTAAGTCCTTTTTGGGCTTTGTCACTGTACAATGCGTTCTCTACAAAAAGTGGACAGCTGGCCGAGTGGTCGAAGGCGCTCGCCTGGAACGCGAGTATAGTGCAAGCTATCGAGGGTTCGAATCCCTCGTTGTCCACCATACTTCTTAAAACAAACTCCTTTATTACATAATACTTTTTTGAACTAAAATTCCTATTTTGGTGATATAATTTTTGTCTACATTATATTCGAGGGGAAAAATGCCTAGAAAACGTGAATGGACTATTTGTGAAAATAGTGCTAAAGCAGGTATTGGCAAGAAAAAAAATAAGCCAAAAAAAAGTAGTTGGTCTGTCTGCGATAGTGACCAGAAATGGTTTATTGGAAAAAAGAAAAGTTAATCATAAGTTTATATCATTAACAAGTACTGTAAACTTCAATAAATTAGCCCCTATGTACGGAAGGGGCTTGATTATAATATTCTCTAAAAATTTAACTCTTTAAATAATCCCCAAGTATTTCACCATGATCAAATACAAGCTCACCTTGTTTAGAACGCAACTCATCCAAAGATAAAACAATTACTTCTTTTGCATCGTCTGCTGCTTTTGCTTCACCGTAGGCTCTACAAACATATACGACACTTGCAGTATGAAATCTTGGATCGCGATCGGGATTTGAGTACACCCCTAGAAGTTTTGTGATCTCGACATCTAAGGAAATCTCCTCTTTCATCTCTCGTACGACTGCTTTTTCGATGCTTTCTCCGACATCGACAAAACCGCCTGGAAATGCTAAACCGTAAGGAGGATTTTTACGAGTAATCAGGGCAACTCCCATAAATTCATTTTCATCGTTATATATTTCAACAATTCCATCTGTTGTAAGGTATGGTGTTTTTGGCGGCCAGCTCATTTGTATCCTTAATTAGAGTGTAATATCAACTCAAGTTTTTCTTGATCGATGAGATTGTTTTTATCATCCAGGACTCTTAGATCTTTTAGTTTTCGCAGTGTTCTAGAGAGTGTTTCTGGGGTAATGTTAAGTATGTTTGCTATTTGAATATTTTTATGTGTTTGTAAAATATCATGATTCTCTTGAAGTAAAGAACAAACTTTGGCAGTTGCATCCAGTACCAAATTTCTGTTAATAGATTTTTCAAGAGTTTTAATCTTGCTTGTAAGTGATTTTATAATATGCCAAGAGAGCTTTGGAGTTATCTCCAATAAATTGAGAAACTTTTCTTTTTCTATAACGGCAACGAAGGTATTGTTTGTTTGTGCACGAGCGGTTGCAGGAAAAGGGATGTCTTCTATAGTGGCCATTTCTGCTACCATTGTCGGTGCTTGAAAAAGGTGTAAAACGATCTCGTTTGCTTTTGAATTTGTTTTATAAAGCTTGAGTTTCCCTTCTAGAAGAAAATAAAAGGACTTTGCAGTTTCACCTTCATAAAAAAGGATCTCGTCACGCTGCAGTTTTTTGATCACACTCATAGACTCGATCGCTTTTATCTCTTCTTCATTGAGTGAATTAAAAAAATATATCTGTTTTAGTTTTTGTGTATACATGTGTGAATTATATCAAGATTACTTGATCCGTATCAATCTTTATTATTTTCTTTTTTCTTACAATACAAAAAATTTACATAAGGTAAAGAGATGTTAATTGAAAAAGAGAATATCCCTCTTGTTGCAATGGAGTTTATGAACGACACACATAAAGAGGATGTAGATATTATTAATGAGCTATTTACACATATATTGGCATATGAAGAGAAACAGACGAAAGCGAATAAAGAAAAGATAGATGAGCTTTATGGAAAATGGTTTCACCATACGGTTGAACACTTTCGTGCCGAAGAGATGATGATGCTGGAGAAAAACTTTCCTCCGTACCCGATGCATAAAGGGGAGCATGAGAATGCTCTGAGAATCATGGATGATGTATTTCGCCATTGGCAAGAGAGTAATAATATAAATGTTTTAAAACTCTACTTCAATGATCATTTAGTGCAATGGTTAGTGAATCATATAAATACTATGGATACGGTAACGGCAAAGTTTTTTGAATCTGGAGTAAGTCCATGCGCGCTACATTAAATACTATGCATTATCCATCATTTTTTGATGCTGTAGAGACAATAAAACTTAGAGATCCTTTAGCCGATTTTCTCGGTGCTTTAGAGGGTGGAATGGTAGAGTTTAGTTATCTTGATGTTGTCAAAAGTACGGGGCATAGCTGTCCGACGGTGGCAGGGGCATATCTCATGGCTCTGTATGGATTAAAAGCCCTTTATAAAGAGGAGATACCTGTCCGCGGGGAAATAAAAGTAGAGTTTAAAGGTGCTTCTGAAGAGGGAGTTAACGGTGTAATTGCAAATGTTTTGACACAGTTGACAGGTGCTGCAACAAGTTCTGGATTTAAAGGTATAGCGGGAAATTTTGCAAGAGATAATCTTTTAAGCTTTCAAGATCAGATAGATTTAGATGTAAAACTAACAAACATCATAACAGGAAAGAGCGTAGAAGTTGGTTATATGCCACAAAAAATAGCTGTAGAGCCCTTGCAAAATGAATTAATGGAAAAGATAAAAAATCATAGTGCTTCGAGTGAGGAGATGCAACTCTTTAAAAACTTATGGCAAAAAAGAGTGGAGAAAATTTTTGCAAATGCTGCCGATGTAATTAATGTAAGTGCTTAATTATTCGAAAACATCTTTTAAATCATCACGAACTTCTAAAAACTCATTTAAATGTTCAAAAAATATGTCAATGAGCTGCGGATCAAAGTGTTTCCCACGTTCTTCTTTAAAAAGTGCAAATATCCTTTCATCATCCCAAGCTTCTTTATAACATCTTTCACTTCCAAGGGCATCAAAAACATCTGCTAGTGCCGTAATACGTCCGTAGATATGAATATCTTTTCCCTTTAAGCCTCGTGGATAACCAGTACCATCCCATTTTTCATGGTGTTCATAAGCTACGGTGGCTGCACATTTTAACAGTGGTCTTGATGAGTGTGACAGCATATTGTAACCCAGTTCTGCATGTGTATCCATAACTTTTCTCTCTTCTGCATCCAAACGTCCAGGTTTGTTTAAAATGGAATCTGGGATACCGACTTTACCGATGTCATGCATAGGAGAAGCTTGTTTGAGCATCTCTGCTTCTGATTCAGGCAATCCGATATAAGTTGCTAAAATTTTTGAATATTCAGCTACACGCTTTACATGGTTTCCCGTCTCTTTCGATCGGCTCTCACCGATGGCCCCCATCGTAAAAACAACCTCTTTTTGCGTGTCTTCAATCTCTTTTTGGAGTGCTTCTACTTCTGCAAGACGTCTTTGGAGCTCATCATATTCCTGACGTTGTCGTTTGTCACTTCTTTCCATAATGCGTGCTTGACGATGGATATCTTTGATGATTTTATCTGCTGTTTTAGAAAAATTGGATTTTAAATCTTCAAGTTCATGAATAAGTTTATTATCAGCACTGTCCATAATCTTCTCCTATTTTGAGACTAAATTAATCTCTAAGTCCTCGAAATCATCCTGAAAATCTTCACCTGCTTCTTGGGCACTCTCATTTTCTTTATCGTATATCCAATTGATCACAATCTTACTGGATTCCTTATTTTCATCTACTAGATCGAAAAGATCAAAAAAGAGTTTTGAAGAACTGGAATTAAAATATATAATTTCCATATTGATTATAGTTTTTTTGGCAGTATTGCCATCAAAATAATTTTCTACCCACTCCATAATTGGTTTATAAAAGTCAAATGTATTTTCAGGATAAGATTTTCCAACCATAGTGATTGTACCTGCTGGATCTAAAGTGATTTCGGGAGTATATTGTGTCGCTTCTAAATGTAAACGTTTCATATCTTATTCTCCTTTTTCTTTATGTAATATTGTTTTAACTGTAAAGTAAAAATGTCCATCTCCCTGATCTTCAAAATGGTGTTCAATTTTATTACATCGTCTTGCAATTTCAATGAGACCAATTCCGGCACCTCTGTGATGTTTGTCTTTACCCGCTTTTCTTTGTTCACGGTAGAGTTTACGAAGTTCCTCTTTATCAAGTCCTTCTATAGTCTTTAGACGATTTTCTATCCTCTCTTTATCGATTGCATCTATGAGATTTCTGCTGATGATGTAATAGTAATCCTGATTGTTTTTTGCTTCAGTTCCAACAATTAAAAGCCCTTTAGATTCATAACGTATTGCATCTGATTTTGATTTTGCATAGTTCATCATGTTTTGGGCTAGTTCAATAAATATAGTAAAAATATTTGCAGAAACTTTCATACTTAGATCATTGTTTTGTGCTTCTTGTTCAAGTGCATCGGTCATACCTGCTATTAATGACTGTGTTAAAAAGCCACCATAACTTAAAAATACTATACCATCTTCTTCTAATATGTTTTCTAGCGTATCAAACTTCATAAATCTTTCCTTTTTCAAAATCATTTGTTACTTACTTTAAGTGCGACGAGACATACATCGTCATTTCGTTCATTTTCCCCTTGGTACTCATGAAGGGCATCAAGGAAATGAATATGTTGTTCTTTCATACTTTTATTATAGTGTTCCTCTATAAGCTTTTTAAAGCGTCTTTTTCCAAAAGGGAATCCTTTTTCTCCTCCATTTTGATCTAAGAATCCATCGGTGGAGATATAAAAGCTTGTAGATTCCCTAATATCAAACTCATAATCATTAAACTCATAGTCTCTATCAGAATTTTTGTAACCTATAGAGTGTCTATCTCCTTTGAAGATCTCTAAAGAGGAAGAGTTTTTGACAAATAAAGGGATGTTGGCACCTGCATATCTTACTATGTTATTTTTTTTGTTATAGTAAAGTATACCACCGTCAAAACCGGCATTCGAAACAGACTCGCTTTGGTCTTGTTTAAGAAGATGCTTGATAGAACGGTTAAAAATACCCAGGATTTTTCCAGGACTTACAACTTCATTTGTCTTTTCCAAGACACCGATAATTTGGCGTTCAATCGCTTTTACAAGCATTGTTACAAAGGCTCCTGGAACACCGTGTCCAGTACAGTCTACTACCATTAAAAGTGCTTCGTCTTTATTGCGGATTTCAGTAAAGAGATAGATATCTCCCCCTACAACATCTTTTGGTCGCCAAAGTGTAAAACAATCATCAAAATGGGAGCTCATGAGTTGACTATCCGGTAAAAGTGCACCTTGAATTAAAGAGGCATACTCAATAGAATCCATCACTTTTTGATTTGTATTTTTTAGATCCTTTTGTACTTTTTCCAATTCCGTAATATTTGTAAAAACTGCAGAAATTAGATTTTTACCTTCAATAGGGAGCTCTGCTCCTGTAACAGTAAAAATATAAGCTTGCTCATCTCTAATAATCCGTGCCTTATGTACCATTAAGGGATTTACAAGAACATATTCAATCCACGTAAGTTCATCCATCTCTTTTTGTAGATAGTGTTCCGGATCTGACGTATCGAAAGTGTCGCAGATACATTCATAATCTTTGAGAAAATCTTCAAGCACTTCAACACCATAGAATTTTTTAAAGGCTTTGTTGATAGTGTAAATTTTCTTTCCGTCTGTGGTTATAATAATCTGTTCTTGGGAATCAAGAAGGGTTCGGACAAAATTCTCTTTTTCAGCTATTTGTGCTTGGAGCTTTTTTTGTTCGGTAATATCGGTAACCATTGCAAAGGCACCGACTTTGACACCGTTTTCATCTAAGATGGGCGTAGCATTAAAAAGACACGGTATCTGAACACGATTTTTTCTTGTAAGATATATCTCATAGGAAGATGTTTGACCATGTTCACGTGTTTTCATTTGTTCAGCAAATATTTTTTTGTTTTCATCATTAACAAAATGAAAGATATGTTTTCCCACTATTTCATCTTGGGGATATCCAAGAATATTAGACATTGCATTATTCACTTCTTGTGTTATGGCATTATTATCTACCATCCAAATACCTTGACTTGTGGTTGCAAATACATTTTTGATTTTTTGTTCACTTTTAGTAAGCTCAGCCGTTCTTTCTTCTACTTTTTGCTCTAGTGTTTTTGTCAATTCTTCAACTGCTTTTTTAGCTGTAATATCATGGCGGATAGCATCGTATCTGAAAACTTTTCCATCTTTGTCTTTTTCTACAGTTATCGTCATATCTACCCAATAAAAGCCACCATCTTTTTTTCTGTTTTTGATCTCTCCATGCCAGTTTTTTCCTGCTTTAATAGTTGTCCATAGATCGGCAAAGAGTTTTTTAGGCATATCTGGATGGCGTAAGATATTGTGGGGTTTTCCAATAAGTTCTTCTCTGGAATAGCCAGAAATTTCACAAAAGGCATCACTGACATAGGTTATTTTTCCATTTTTATCGGTACTTGAAGCAATAACGTTTTGATCAAAAGCTTTTAATAAAGAGCTGAGCTTGGCGGTCTTTTGCTCAACAAGACGTTTGAGTTGTCGATTGGAATAAACAATAAAAGCAATAACAATAACAGCAACGCCTGCAATTTCTAAAACAAGATCCCAGTCGATTTTTTCTTCGATATCAACTTTAACCCACTTGTTAACAATCTCATTTTTTTCTGTTGAATCAATTGAAGCAAGAGCCTTATTGATAATGCCTAATAACATAGGGGAGTCTTTTCTAATCCCAAAACCGAGTTTCATTGCAATATCTAATTTACCTGCAACAGTCAGATTTGAAAGACCTAATTGAGGTATGTTATATGAACCAATAACAAGCGTACATATAAAAGCATCCAGTTTTCCCGCAGCAACTGCTTCAAGTCCCTCTTGTACAGTATTTACCTCTTGAAAATGAATATTCGGATACTTTTTTTTCAAATCATCAACATAACCGTAGCCACTAACATAAGCTATTTTCTTATCGCTGATAGCAGAAAGGTCGTTTAGGAAATGATCTGATTGTGTTTTTTTCATAATGATAACGAGAGGTGTTTCTATGTAGGGTTTCGTAAAATACATTTTAGTACTTACGAAATTTTCTGTCACTACTTCAGAGATCATATCTACTTCGTTGGCTTTAACTTTTACAAGTGCATCACTCCAAGATTTTGGCTTGATACGTTCAAAAGAAAGACCCGTTCTTTGTTCTATCAGTTTAAGATGATCGGCTACAATACCTATATAGCTACCATCTTCTTTAAAAGCTTCAAACGGCAGCCAATCAGGATCCCCGGTAAATTTTACGACAGGGTGTTGTGCTATCCATTTTTTTTCTGTTTTGGTAAATTTTATTTTTTTTACTTTTTTTGCTGATTTATTGAACCATTTGTTTTCTAATTGCTTTTTTTCATCATCAGTAACACTAGCGATAGCTTTATTTAAAATAGATTGTAGAATTTCATTTTCAGCATTTACACCTATACGATAACTATAGTGGATAGTGTCTTCTGGAAGTTTTACTTCATCTACAATGGTAAGATCGCTTAAAGAGTAGTTTTCACTGAGATAACTTGCTACTGCTGTATCCATAACAGTTGCGTCGGCCCTTCCAAGTATGACATCTTTGAGTGCATCTACGTAGCTATCAGGTTCTATAATTTTAATTTGAGGGTAGAGTTTCTTTAACACTATAATGCTTGAGTCGTCTTTTGGAATACTCAAAGTTTGATCTTTAAGTGCTTCTATGGAGTTGAGTTTTTTGTTGTGTTTGTTTTTATAAAGGGCGAAAACAAGTTGTTTATATGAATGTGTATAAATAATATTTGTTCGAAAACTGTTTGCAAACATTGTATGGAGGAGATCAATCTTTTTGGTTTCAAGCATATAGGTCAAATCATTCCAGTGATCTGTAACAAAACTGACTTTTATCCCTAGCTTAGAAGCTAGCAGATTGACATAATCGATTGAATAGCCGGTAGGTTTTCCATCTTTATTGAAATCCCATGGAGCATAATCAAATTCGTTTCCCGCTTTAAGAACTTTGTGATCTAAAAGCCAAGTTTTTTCATCTTGAGTGAGATTTAAATCTAGATTATAGTTTATAGGGGTGTTAGTAGATGCTAGAAGGTGTAAAGGGGATAAGAGAATAGCAATGAAAAAGAATCGATAGAGATATTGAAGCATCAACTCCCACCTTTTAATAACTAGTTTGTGTAATAAAAAACATTATACCACAATTGGAGTTTATAGGTTATTGTGAATAATTCAGCCTTTGGCAAGCAGTTCTTCGATCTCGTAAGCTATCTCATGAATGGCATTGGTTGCTTTATCGTAGATCACCTTGTCAAAAAAGGTATCGTTGATCGCGTCACTTGGCTCGAGATTGTTCAAAATAGAGCGTTCAACAAAGTAAGCCAGAGTGTTTACACCGACAACCATTCCGCTTGTACCGATAACAACTAACAGTGAACAGTCCTGAATCTCCTGATCAAGAAGAGCATAGTTCGGTGCGGCTTCTCCAAACATAACAATATAAGGGCGTACATATTCACTCCCGCATGCTGTACATTTCCCGTCGTTTACATCTGCGAGTTTGTTATATCCTATATCGTAAATATTTTGACATTGTTCACATTCAACATTTGTAAGAAAACCGTGCAGATGGATAACATCTTCGTGGGCAATGCCGGCTTTTTCAAAAAGGTTGTCTACATTCTGGGTGATAATTGCTATATCGTTTTTATATCTGTTTTTGAGTTCTGCCAAAACTTTATGAGCACTATTTGGCTCCTTGTCTACAAGCTCTGTCCGTCTTTTATCGTAAAAGCTGATAGTCTCGTCTCTATTGGTTACAAGACATCCTGCAGTACATATATCTTCGACTGAATAGTTTGCCCATAATCCATCACTCTCTCTGAAAGTAGAGAGCCCACTTTCAGCACTAATACCTGCACCGCTTAAGACAACAACCCTAGCCATGATAATTTCCTTTTAATTTATAAACTATTATAATGTCTGTAAGTTTAAATAGGGTTAAGGTGAATATTTATGGATTTACTCTTTATCATTAAGTCCTTGATCGGATTGATTCTGATACTGGGGATTTTAATCGCATTGTTCTTTTACAGTCCAGGTGAAAAAAGAAAAAAGAAAAAAGCACTGGCAGATAAACCCAGAGAAGACAAGGAATATAGTTTTGATGATCTCTCTGCAATTATCAAAGCAAAAAAATCATCAACGGATGAATTGCAATGGGCTTTGAATACAATACTAAGATATTACGGAGAGATTCCACCTAAGGACGGTATTAAATTGCATAATGACTTTTATCATTTTTCTGAGTTAATTATACGTTTAACACACCATCCGCATACGACAAAAGATCTTATATTAAATTTTGATCGAGAATTGCAAAAAATGAATCCAGAATATGCCAAAGAGATTAATGATGCCCTTACAAAAGGGATCAAATCAAGAGGAGGCAATGCTTAAGTTTATTGCTGTCTTTTGTTAAAGCCTGAGGTACCGAGTTTAGCATCTATATTAAAACCTTCGCTGTAAGCTTTTAAATAACTTGGTACTGCTCTCCCTTTTAGTTTCATAATATCACTGAGCATTGCATTGGCAATCCGTTCAGGCGATATATTTTTTACCTCTGTAAGGTATTTAAATAGAAGTTCCCCCTGACGTTGCAGAGAAATTTTATATGTAGCGTCTGTTTGTGTATATATCCATAAACTATAAGCATAAAAGTTTGTGAAAACAGACTCCTCTTTCCAAAGCAGTTCAACAGCATTTTTAAAATTCCCGCTGTTATAAAAAATGTCCCAGAATCTTGCAAACCTTTTCATAATTTGAAGGTCCTTAAACGAAAGCTGATCGTTTTTGAGTATATCATACGGAGGGATATCACTGTAGACCATACCAAAATGCTGATCGTGTCTGTCTATGTAAGTGCCTGAAAGTTTTTTGAGTATTCCGATCTGGATCTCACACGAACTCATTGCCATAAGTTCGTCAAGATTTTTTCCAAAGCTATCCAGACTCTCTCCCGGTAGTCCAACGATGAGGTCAAGGTGAATATGTGCCGAAGTCTCATTCTCCAAAAAGGCAATATTCTCTTTTATTTTGTCAAGTTTGAGCTGTCTAGAGATATTGTTTGCGATCTCCATATTGAGTGTTTGAATTCCGATCTCAAGTTGAAGAGCACCGTGAGGAAACGCTTTTATTTTTTCTCTGAGTGAACTTGGAAAGTGATCGGGTATTACTTCAAAATGGGCAAAATACGGAGGCTCTTTTTCAAGAAAAAAATCGAGTACCATATTCGCCGCTTTCATATTCAGGTTAAACGTGCGATCGACAAATTTGAAGTTTCTAGCACCCCTTTGCCAAAGTTTTTCAAACTCCTCCAGCACTTTTTCCAGATCAAATGCTCTAACCTTTTCATCCATAGAGGAGAGACAGAATTCACACTCAAAAGGGCATCCTCTCGAGATCTCTACGTAGATGTATCTGTTTTGTATATCTTCATCGCTGTAGTATTGATACGGCAGTTCTATCTCTTTTAATTTTGGAGCTGAGAGAGGAGAAATGCGCTCCTGGGGTTGATTATCAACGAGGTTTTTACATAATTCGTAAAACGCAACATCGCCTTCCCCTTTTATAATATAGTCGGCATCTGAAAAATCCACTCGAAAAGGTTCATAACTTACTTCCGGACCGCCAAGGACTATTTTTGTTTTCGGGGATACTCTTTTAACGATGTGAATAAGTTCCTGGATTTGTGAGGCATTCCAAATATAAACACCAAGACCTAAAATATCTACGTCTTGATCGAGAATTTTCTCTGCTACGCTTTGCATTGCATCATTGATCGAAAATTCCATTATGGTAGTATTTGCTTGGAGTTCTTGCATGTTGGCATAAAGATATCTTAGTGCCAAGGATGTATGAGTATATCTGGAATTTAAGGTGGACAGGACTATTTTCATAAAGGAAGTCTAGCATAAAAAAGGGAAAAATCAGCCAAGAGGTAAAAAGGGAAAAACTCGGCTGATCTAAATAGTTTATAGGAGTATTGTTTTCTCTCGCATATGAAAGGGGGAAACATATTTGAGATGAAAAATTATATTTATTATAAGTAAATGCTAAGTAAATAATATACGTTGAAAATAAGAAAATAAATGATTTAAAAGAGTAGTTCTATCGATTCAATATATATTCTTCGATATACTTCCATTATGACAATACTATTATCATTATTTTATTATTTTTACTTTTCAATTATCGGCGTATATGTTATTTTTATCCCAAAAGTACTCTCTGGCTATGGCTATAGTGCAAGTGAGATAGGGATACTGCTCGGTGCCGCTCCACTGGTGCGTTTTATACTCCCGTTTTTATTTATAAAGGGTTTACAGCTAAATACAAGAACATTTCATTATTCTTTGCTTGTTATGGTTATAGCTGCCATTGCATTTTATATTAATGTGGAGCATTTTTACAGACTGTTATTCTCTAATATCCTTTTAGGTGTAGGGATGAGTCTAATTCTGCCGTATATTGAAGTGATAGCACTTGAAAACATCGGTAAAGAGCGTTATGGAAAAGTAAGACTTTTCGGTTCTATAGGGTTTATAGTTGTCGCCTTGATACTTGCTAAGTTTTTTAGTGTTACTTCAATAGCCCTTGACTTTTTACTGACACTCACGGCTGTAACGGCAGTAATTGCATATGTGATTAGTACTAAAGAGCATAAAGAAAGTGTTCAAAATGAGCAAATGGTACAAAAACGGTTCTCATTTTTTGAAGATATTTATCTGTGGGCGGGGCTGGTTTTTATGCAGATAAGTTTTGGCTCATTTTATAACTTTTTTACGATCTATGAAACAGATCATGGAATAAGTTTGGATATGACTGTATATCTTTGGAGTTTCGGAGTACTTGTGGAAGTTGTAATGTTATTTGCACAAGGCAGACTGCTTGCAAACTATCAGCTCTTAAATCTTATACGTATAAGTGTACTGGCTTCGGTATTTCGATGGTTTTTGGTTTTTAGTTATCCTGAGAACTTGGTGCTGCTTTTCTTTTCACAATCGATCCATGCACTCTCTTTTGCACTGTTTCATTCGGCAACGATCAGTTATTTATACCAAATTTATCAAAATAAAAAACTAGCGCAACAATTTTTCATGGGCTTTAGTTATGGTTTAGGAGGTTTAAGTGGTGCGGTAATCTCCGGATATATATATGAGTATGCTCCAAAGCTGTTATTTTTAAGTTCTAGTCTTTTTGCGTTAGTGAGTTTTGTTTTGTTAGTAATGTACAAGCACAGGCAAGAAGCCTGAGACTTGTTAATAATCTAAAATCAGATTAAATGCGAAAGTAGTGTCTGTTTTTTTCTTACCCTCAGCCGGTAAATTAACGTAATCGATTTTATAACTGATACCTGCAGAAAAAATACTGTTAATTTTATTGTTAATAGCAGATTTTGAATATACGAAGTATTTATTAGTTTTTTCCATCGAACCTCTGAAACTCAACTCTTGTTTGAATTTTAAAGTATCAAGGATCTGCCAGTCGTATATACCTTTGAGTCTATATGAAGCATAGTCATCTTTGTAAGCTTGTTTGATAATATGGTCTCTTATAACGCCGTCATACGGATAGCTGAGTTGAGTACCTAATGCATCAGCCCACACATTTTCATATTGGTCGACAGAGTATAAAATGTTTGCTTCTAACGAGAGTTTGTGCTCTTTTTTATCTATCGCTTTGTACTTTACACCGGGACCTGTGTAAAACTGGTACTCAAAACCGGAGAATTTATCAGATTTGTAACCTATAAGATAATCAAGAGATAGTTTTGGTGATAGCTTATAGCCGTAATCCAGTTCTGTGACAAATTTATTTTTTGTTTCAACTCCATGGTCTGTTGCATATTGTCCGTCAAAATCAAAAGTAAGAATTTCTTTTGTCCATTCTTTTTTGAGGTTTATTTCAAGATTGAAAGCTTTTGTATTAGTATTTCCGTTAGTCTCTACGTAACCCAATTCACTATGTGCTTTTAAAGGTTTTTCATCAACCGTAACATCTTCAGCCAATGCCAAAGAACTAAATACTACTAAACTTAATACTATTTTTTTCATCTACTTCCTTGTTAATTTTCTTCTTTTTTCATATGCACATCCATTTGCGGATAAGGGATAGAGATCCCTTTTTCATCAAACGTGAGTTTTACTTTTTCGATTGTACTAAAATGCACATCCCAGTAATGATCAGTCTCTACCCATGCACGTGTCACAAAGTTCACACTGCTGTCGCCCAGCTCGCTTACAGCAACAAATGGTTCTGGGTCTTTTAACACCCTTTCATCGGCATGGAGAATATCAAGAAGTGTTTGTTTTGCAAGTCTTAGATCATCGTCATAGCTTATTCCAAAAACAAGGTCAACTCTTCTTTTGTCTTTTTTAGAGTAGTTGATGATGTTACCACCGATAATTTTAGAGTTTGGCACAATAATCGTACGGTTGTCAATCGGTGAAATGATAGTAGAAAACATTGTGATATCCTCTACTGTTCCCGTAGCACCGCCGGCTTCAATAAAGTCACCGATTTTAAAAGGTCTGAAGATTATAATAAGTACGGCAGCACCTACGTTTGATAAAGATCCCTGTAGTGCTAAACCAACAGCTAAAGAGGCTGCACCAAAAACAGCAATAAACGATGTAGTATTGACACCAAGAGCATTGAGTGAAGCAAGAATGACCATTGCTAATAGAGTAAAAAAGATGAGACTCTCGGTAAATTCTGAAAGTGTCAGATCAACCTTGGCTTTGATCATTGTTGCTCTTATTAGATGAGAAAGTTTTTTTGCTATCCATTTCCCGATGATAAAGATAAGTAGCGCAGCTAAAATTTTAAGACTGTATTCACTTATATAGCTTAGTGCAAGATTTGTGTACTTTTCGATATCCATTACAAATTCCTTTGTTTAAGTAGCGTATGTTGTTTTTCTTCAACGTATCTTGCTAGTTTAAAATAAGAATTCTTATATTGTGATGAGATTTTATAAAGATTTTGTCTGTATTTCAAATAGTTTGCCCAAACTCTTTTACTTTGTACAATTCTTCCGCGTTTAATTAACTCAAAACTGACGGCTGCATTGATAAAACCTTTTAGAAGTTCTACCTCAATACATTTCTCAAACCGTCTAGGGAACCAAAGCTCTTCTAACACCTCGTGAGCATCGTAAAAGCGTTCTTGTTCTATACAAGTTACAAACTCTTCAATTTTTTTATTTACCATCTTCATCCAATAGCTGCATATTTACTCTCCAATAACCGCGTCCCCCTTTTAAAGAGACACAATGATACTCCGGAAATTTCGCTTTATACTCATTTAGTCTTTCTTTTGTAGCTTTTCCGGTATCGCAATAAAATACAAAAACACTTCCTTTGGGATAGTTTTTTAATTCATGCGGATTATATGTTATTGTATTTGCTTTTTCAATAGGGGATAAAATAGTATCTACAAGTACTACTTCGACTCCCTCTTGTTCTAATTTTCTTTTATTTCTTAAGAACTCTTCTTGAGTCCATTCGTCTTTTATTTCCATAATTTAATTATAAAAAGATATTACTTAATTTTTGAGTATAATCATATATAGATATTACTGATTAAAACGAAATTAAACTACATGGCAAAAAAAAATAAGAAAAACAGCAAAATAAATCAAAGAATTAGAAAATATTTTGACGATGATCCTTTTGATATTGGTATTGAACGGGTTGAATCGAAAACTTTAAGTGAACTCTTCAGTGCCCTTGGAATTTATGAGATTGAACACAATCGTAATTTAATGATAAAAACTCTCCGTATGATCTGGTCTGAAGCAGACAGTTCGATAAGAATGGATATTTTGCACTTTTTTGAAAATGAAGCAAAAATCTATAAAGGGGATAAGCTCGAAGAGCACCATCATTACGATCGTGAAGTTAAAATAGAATCTATTTTAGCAGAACTCGATGTGACACCGATGGAAGCGAGCCGTCTGCGTGAAGCATTTGCGACTATTAGAAGCAAAAAGATCACGATTGAGAAGATGGAAGCAAAACTCAGACATATCCGTTTTGAGATCAAAAGAGAGGCTCTCGAAAAAGAGTTGGAAGGTTTTTTTGATCTAGATGACAGTTTTGAGTTCAACGCATCGCTTAAATATGAGATCTACGATCAACAGTTTCATAAAATCCTGACACTTAATACCAAGCCTTACTCGTATGAATATATAGAAACGACTGAGTTTGACGAGATAATTAAAAAGATAGGTGAAGACAAAGTAGAGATCGTAAAAAACAAGCAAGAGAGTATAAAGAGTTTTATTGCTTCATTAAAAGATCCTCATCAGTATCTAACACATGAAGAGATCGTAAACTCTCTTCGTTCATCACCTCCAAAAACGGGATTAAATTATCCGATGGTCACGCCAAAAGTGCTCAGAAAAATTATTGCACAGAAGATAGATGCTAAAAATATTTCTATTCACGATGAAGAGTTACTTGTGGATGTTATGCAGAATTTAGAATTGCCAAATTCGGAGAAAAAAATTGCATATACTTTGGAATTGCATCTTGAATTGAACAAAATACTTTCAGACATTTGGGAGGCAAAAGGTTTTAATTTTGATGCAGCTTTAGAGGAGTTGAAAACTGAACATGAACGATTGTTCTTAGAAGAATTGGAACTTCTTGTAAAAGAGTGTAAAGGGCATGCTCGACTGCTTCACTACGAAGATGAGATACTGTATGATAAAGTATATGGCTTTTTAGTTGACCAGTTGGGATTAGACCTTAATATAACTCCGAAGATATACAGAAAAACGATTCGCAGGTTTTTATATTCAATTCAAGAAGAGTTGATTAAAAAACAAAGACAGGAACTTCTAGCACGTACTATTAGAGATTTTAAAAATCTTTTCCCTATAGCACGTGATATGCAGAGAAAGCTGACTTTACACATTGGACCGACAAACAGCGGTAAAACATATACTGCGATGCAAAAACTCAAAGATGCTGATACTGGGTACTATTTGGCACCTTTAAGACTTTTAGCGTTAGAGGGGTATGAAAACCTGAACTCTATGGGTGTTGATTGTTCTTTGATTACTGGTGAGGAGCAACTCATTAACGATGAAGCGACACATATCAGTTCTACGATTGAGATGATGAATTTTGATGTGGATGTGGATGTTTGTGTCATCGATGAGGTACAGATGATTGATGACCGTGATCGCGGTTGGGCCTGGGCAAATGCAATTATTGGTGCACCTGCAAAAGAGATCATAATGACAGGTTCTGCAAATGTAAAAGAGGCAATAATCGCACTTGCAGAATATCTTGGTGAAAAGTTGGAAATTATAGAATTTGAGAGAAAAAATCCACTTGAAGTACTGGATAAACCTACGTTTATCGAAGATATTAGACCCTCAACGGCAGTAGTCGCGTTTAGCAGAAAAGATGTACTTAGACTCAAACAAAGACTTTCAAAATCTTTTAGTGTGAGTGTTGTGTACGGAAACCTTTCTCCAGAAGTTCGCCGTGAAGAAGCAAGACGTTTTCGTGAGGGTGAAACTCAAGTACTTGTAGCAACTGATGCAATTGCGATGGGAATGAATCTGCCGATTAAAACTATACTGTTTTCAACGGCGGACAAGTTTGACGGGATTATTCAGCGTGATCTTTTTGCATCTGAAATACATCAGATATCTGGGCGTGCAGGGCGCTACGGCCTAGAAGAAAAGGGTTATGTTGGAGCATTAAATAAAGAGACTCTCAAAGTAATCAAACGCAATTTTCATAAAGAAGCAAGGAAAATTGCCACACCGTTTAAAGTGATGGCAAACCTTGAACACATCAAGCTCGTAAGCTCTATTTTAGAAGAGAATTCATTAGAAGAGATTTTAAATTTCTTTATAAAAAATATGGAGTTCAGCGGACCGTTTTACGCTGCAAGTCTGGACGATATGTTAGAAGCTTCCAAGATAGTTGATAGTTACGATTTGGATATTGCGACAAAATATCATCTGGCATGTGCACCGCTGACGCTCAAATCTCCATATATCATTACGGCGTATGAGACATATATCCATGCTTTGGAGAAAAAAGAACCAGTCTATTATCAACGTCCAAAATTAAACGGTGAGTTTGCTCAGACATCGCAAGAGTTATTGATGGCTGAAGATATGGTAAAAGAGATCTCTTTGTATTTATGGCTGAGTTACAGATTTAGCGAGTATTTCGTAGATGTGCAAAAAGCAACAGAATCCAGGGGTGTGCTAAACCATTACATAGAAAAAACATTGCAAAAAACGGAGTTGTCCCAAAGTTGTAAAATGTGCAGCAATGTATTGCCTACAAATTCAAAATACAATATCTGTGAATCTTGTTTTAAAAAGAATTATAGCAGAAGAGGTTCGAGGAGATTCAAAAGCTAATTAGCTTTTGAATTCATTAATAGTTTTTTGTAGTGCTGTAGCAACTGTTACAAGCTCTTGAAGGTCTTCTTCAATATTTAATACACTTGTATTGTTTTGTGAAGAGAGTTTTTCAATTTCTTGAATATTGTCAAGTATCTCTTGAACGTTTTGAGAGATCTTCATACTGTCTTCTTTTGATTTATTTGCTACTTTTGTTGAAGTCTCCATTGCACTTGATGTAATATTGATTTTATCTTCCACATCGCTTGAAATTTCCGCAAGAGCTTCAATTTGTTTTGCATTTTTTGCCATTTTATCTGTTGTATCGTTAATCGATTGCACAATTGTACTTACGTTCATATCGATCTCTGTTAAACTTTTTTGTGTACGTTCCGCAAGTTTTCTAACTTCATCCGCAACAACGGCAAAACCGCGTCCGTGTTCACCGGCACGAGCCGCTTCAATTGCAGCATTAAGTGCAAGTAAATTAGTTTGATCAGCTATATCACTGATTACGCTCAGAATATCTTTCACCTTGTCTGCATCGTCTTTGAGTGACGAAAGTTCTTGAAGAAGCTCCTCTTCATTTTGAACAAATACTTCCACTTCACTACTGAGTGTTGAAAGGGATGCTTTTGCATTCGTTAGTTCTGCATCTGCTTCTTGGACAGTTGCTTGTGTACTTGCCGCTGTTTCAAGAGTTTCTTTTAAAACCTGTTGGATATCGATCCCTTTTTGTCCCGTAGCATCGACAAGAGTTTTCTCTTTTTGTGTCGCTTCACGAATGACATGAGAGGCATGTTCTATTTCTGAAGCAATTTTGATATTTTGTTTTCCTTGTTCTTTTACTTCGTTGATTGTCCCTTGTATCATCTCAATAAAGTTATTTACTTCGTTAGCCGCTTCACCAAATTCATTGCCTGCTTTTGCTTCAAGTCTTTTTGTCAGATCCTTGTCACCACTGATAAGATCTGAAATTTTATCTTTCAGAGCTGTTAGTGGGTGAATAATCTCACGCATAAAGAAAGTAGATGAAATAAGCATAAAAATAACTGCAGCAACTAAGAGAATAA
Source organism: Sulfurimonas sp. C5 (assembly GCF_029872055.1). NCBI lineage: Bacteria > Pseudomonadati > Campylobacterota > Epsilonproteobacteria > Campylobacterales > Sulfurimonadaceae > Sulfurimonas > Sulfurimonas sp. C5. Next base: position 191,945 of record NZ_JARXNQ010000003.1, on the reverse strand, counting down.
TTATAAGAGTCGTTTTTGTAGACGTTATCTCTTTATCATTTCTGTCTAATGACAGTACAAGATCCATTGCACCAAGCACATCACCCACTTGTGCATTGTAGTGACACTGTAAACAACGTTCTTCAGCCTGCATAGGTTTAATAAGTCTGATAATGTGATGGGAATTGTCATTTGTTTCTAAAACTTTTGTTACCTTGTTATTGAGTACATCTATTAAAAGTGGATCTGTCGTGAATTTTTCATCTGGCGAATATACTTCTAAAACCGCTTTAGATTTGGCAATGTTTAAATCTTCGATACCGTCGATTTTTTTTGCATTGTGAAAAGTCTGTTCAACTATGCTAGGATCACCCATCATCATACTTGTTGTCATTGTTTGAAAAATTGATTCGCTAAGCATTTTTAAAGATTGTTTAGCAGTGTTATTTGAGAGTTCATTCAATGTAGATGAGAGATAAGAGGTAATTGAAACCAATCCTATAATTGACAATGAAAGAATAGAAATAAGAACTTTCGACTTGACAGTTTTGAACATTTTTTCAGCCTATATATTAATTTGCGGATATTATATCATAATAGTATTTCTGTAACTGATGAATAAGGTAACACTATTGAAAAAGACTCCTCTAAGTCGAGGTTTTTGGTACGTCCAAGCAGGGTTTTAATAACACCGGAATGGGTAATTATGAGAACTGTATTTAATGATTCTTTTTGTAGATCTTCAAAGAAAAACTCTTCTACTCTTTGTGTAAAATGTGATACCTCTTCACCGTCTAATTGTTCAATCCATTCATGAAAAGTAGTATATGTAATACCGCTTGCTTCGATCTCGTTAAAACTCAAGCCTTCATGTCTCCCCCAAGATTTTTCACGCAGTTTATTTGTAAAGGTGGCTTTTTGAGGAATATTTAATTGTTCAAGTGTTTGTCTGCAGCGCTTTAAATCGGAACAGTAGATTGCATCGAAGTTATAAGAGCTTAGTTTATTTCCTAAAGCTTTTGCATCTTCAAGTCCTTGTTTGGAAAGGGGGATGTCGATGTGTCCGTTGTATTTTCCCTGATATTTTTCTATAACTTCGCTATGGCGAATGAGAACCAACTTCATAAAACAATCAGACAATTCAATAATATAAGTTCACTGATCTCAATGATAAAACCGTACATATCTCCATTGAGTCCATGATACCTGCTGTGAAGTGAACTACCGATTAAGAGCATTACTAAAAGAGCCGTGATGATGCAGAAAGTTGCTCCAAACGTAAATGCTAAAACAGAAGCATAAATAAGTGCTATAACTATGTAAAGAGTTTTTAGCTCTTGTTTTATAAGGAGTCCTACACCGTTACTTATGTATGGGAAAAGGTAGATGGCAAGTGTTGCATTGAGACGTGAGGCCATCATTATTACTGGTAAAAGAAACCAAGCATTGAAATAAATAAAAGATGAAAGCTTGAGTACTAAAAAGACGAATGTAAAGATCATCCCCATCCCGCCGACATGAGAATCTTTCATCACTTCTAATGCTTTTTCTTTATTAACAAAAAGCCCGTCTATCGTATCGCTAAGTCCGTCAAGGTGTAGTGCCCCAGTGAAAAGCACACTGAGAGCAAAAAGTATCACGGCAAGGTGCATTGGCGGAAAGTGTGTATTTAATAAAGTATAGATTCCATAGAGTAACGACCCAAGTAAAAAACCGATCAGTGGATAAAAAAGAGCAGACTTACCATTAATCCCTTTATCGTAAGTATGGATCTTGAAAAAAGGGAAGATAGTAAACATGTTAAATGCAAGTGCAAAGGCTTTAAGATAACTCATTTTATTTTCACCTTGATACCTGCAGTGACATGATAGACCTCCTCAGAGTGTTCAGCAATGTATTGAGCAATAATACCGTTGTAATCGACAAATTTTCTTACAAGCGGGTTCTCACTTATAACAGAATTGCTAACATCATTGATAACACAAATAACGTCATTGTTTTGTTTTGAAATGTTTTCAAGCTGGAGAAGCATCTCATCAAGTGTTTTCTGGTGGTAGAGCATATTGTTGATCCACATGCTCACACACTCTAATAAAACAGTTTTGTTTTGTTTTGTAATAGCGTTATCAATAAGGAGAGATTCTTCGACAGTTTCAAACTTATCGGCACGCTGATCTTTGTGTTTTTTCACACGTTCTTGCATCTCTTCATCAAAGAATTCCGTAGTTGCAAGATAAATAGGTTGTCCCTTTACAAGATCAAGGGTATAGAGTTCTGCATTTTTGCTTTTTCCAGACTTGATACCACCGATAAAGAGTGCTTTAAAACCCATAATTCACCTTACATCATATTATACATGATTAGCTCGATAGCTTCTACAACTGTATCGTTTTCAAGACCATTGATAACACCGTATCCTAAGGCACCGCCGGCACCGACACCCTCTTTTGCTTCACCGTCATCATATTTTTTCAGTACGGGAATCTCTGCATGAGCAAATGATAAAGTCGTATACACGGCATTTGGCATATAACTGAGCTGTGAAAGTATCTTAGTGATATCAGAATTTGGATCCTTGACCACCCATTGTGTCGTTGCTAAAGTAACGTTATTGTGGTTTATTCGTTGAAGCACATCTTCACGCAGTTTGTCGGCAATAAGTAAACATGCAGCCATTTGTGTCCCACCCGCTAATACGATCTCAAATCTTTTACTCGCTTCCATTAAAAAACCGGCACAGAAAATGAGCATATTGTCACTTACAATTCCCAACTTTTCAAATGTGGACATATCTTCGTTGATTAGAGAAAGAGCTTTTTGAATTGTTTGATTTTTAATATCGCTTGGAACGTTTAAAAAGCTTGAAGAGAATGCTCCATTTAAATCATATCCGAGTGCCAATGCAGTTGCAGCTGCAGTCGTCGTTCCTGCCGGAGTTGATTCTCCGAGAATGAGGTAGTTGCCTTTAAGCTCATACTTCTTGCCAAACTCCATCCCTTTTAAAAAGACTGCTTTGGCATCGATATTTGCGCCTTGATCAATTGAGTCTGAAGGTGTTATGTCAAAGCTATGCAGCTGTACGTTTTGAGGTTTTATTTCAAGTCCCAGATCTAAAATCTCTATGGCACTAAAAGGATCTAAGTTGTGGATTGCACGTGTCATGAGTGCAGGAGTGGGTACTCCGCTGGGTGTTTCAGCTATCTCAGGCATAGAGTAGAGTGCTTCATTAACTATGAATTCTGCGTCAAGAGTAGGAGTATAGGCAATCTTTCCGGGAATTCCTGCTTGTGTAATTCCCTCTATCTCACAAGTTTTAGTGACTGAGGCTGCTAGTAAAAAGTCAGCTTTTCCTTGCGGTAGTTTTACTGCTTCATCTGTAAATATATTGTATGTATTCATACTTGCAATTTTAGCTAAAAATAGTAATTTAGCAGAACTTTGAAATTGTCTTCCTGACGTTTTTTTGCAAGGTCATATTTGTCTTTATATTCGTATTTCGCTTTGAGTTGCAGTTTTTTTGAAATATTTACACTTTGTGCCGCTGATATGAGTAGTTGTTCATCACCGTTATCGTAATATCTTTGCGTGAACTCGATATTTGTTTTAAGCATTTTATACCCGTCGATATCAAACCCTATGCTGGCACCTATCCCTCCGGCACTTTTACGAGCTACATAGTAGAGTGGATCAATCATTACATAAAGATAACCGAGCTCATTTCCCCAGCTAAGCCCTGCACCTACACTCGCACTAAAGTTGGCTTTTGTATCTATATAGTTTTTATCCCACCCAAATTTTGTTCTCCAAGACCAAGGGGAGAAAAGTTTGGTTCTTTGTGCAATAGACTGAATTGAAATAACAGTTAGATCTTCAATTTTGATTGAATCTTTGGTAAGCCCAAGTTCCAAATTTAAAAATTCTATCTGCGTGCCTCTTAGAAATCCGTATTGAGGATCTTCTAAAGTATGATATGCAGGACGAATACCAAGAAGAGTATAGTAATGAGAATCTCTAAAAGCACTACCGATTGTTGTTTTAACTGTACGATGTGAGTCAAGGGGGTTTTGAGGATCTTTAAATTCAAGTATCTTTCCTTTGCCAAGCTGTGCTCTAGCAGAAGAGAATTGATAAAATCGTTTAAGATAAACTTCTTTTGTCATTTCATTACGGGAATAGGTATACTCGAGATACTCAATAGCCGCTTCGAAGATATATTGTTTTTGTTGTAGTGATATATTTTGGTCTTCTAAGAGTTTTGAGCTTAGCTTTGCATCCTCTTGTAGATCTTTTACATAATGCATTGCATTATCATCAATCAACTTCTCATATTTGAGTAAAATTGTTCTTTTTGAAGGTCTGTAAAACTCTTTGGCAATAAGATTTTCTGCATTTGTTGCATGTACACTCTCTAAAGGGATTACCTGATAAGTAAAATGTTCTCTTATGTGGACGCTCGGACGAGCAATCTCCATGAGCCAAAGCATGTTGTATGAACAGTTCTCAGTAAAAAAGTAATAATATGATTTGGTACCGTTAAGCTCCCAAATGTGACGTACCATTCTCATCACTTCTTCTTGCGTGAGGTTTAAATCGTATTCCCAGATATCACGTCTTTCCGTATCACGGTATTCTTTGAGTTTTTCATAGTAAGGTAGGAGTGAATATTTACCGAAATAGCCTCCAAATAGTCCTTTTATGGCAAATGAAAAGCCGTTCTCTTTTTTCTGATCGGCATCGGCTGCGTAATTAATGGCATAAGCCAAAAGTTTTGATTTGTATTTGGAGTTTATGCGTAAAAAGGTGTGCCCAAACATTGAAGCAGGTGAGTTGATATGTGCCGAAGGAAATACCAAAGTTGCCGATGTAGGTGAGAGTTTTTCGATGGTATCGTCATATTCTCTACATGCTACCTGTGGAAAGTCTGTGATGTTTAGCTTTTCTTGCAGCCAAGCTTTTCTTGCCGGAAATCTACAAGCTGAAGAGTTGTCATCAAAACGAGTCTCATTGAAGAAGGCATCAAGTGTCGCATCCAGTTCCGCTTGTGGATCTTCTTTCCCATTTTCTGCAAAGAAAAATCTAGGGTCGTCAATTTCGCTCACATTGCCGTTCGTATGTAACAGTAAATGCCAATAACGCTCATTTGCTAAGCCTAATTCTTTGGCTTTTGTCTTATATTCATCTACTGACGCAAATAGGGTAGATGCAAATAAAATAAAAAATAAAAATGATTTTTTAAAAATGGGAAGTTCCTAAGATAGAGGCAAGCGAAGTTGCTTGCTCTATGAATTATTACATTGAAGTTTCAGAAATGTTGTCTAATACTTCATTCATTTCTACGTTTTGAGAAGTGTAGATTTTATTGTAGTTAGCTTGAAGAGCGCTAGCGAAAGCATCTTTATCTTGAACATCTAAAAGTTCAGCTAATGTGTCCACAGATTCACCGTGACCAGCTGCAATCTCTTTTGCTAAAGTATCCATGTTTGATGCAACAAACTCTTCAGCTCTGTCGTTCATAACAAACTTAGTTTTTTTACAACCAAGAGTTCCTGAAGTAATACCAAAAGTTTGGTTACCAGAAGTACCATTTGTTGTAGCTTGTAAAGCTAATAAAACCGCAGATGAATCATCTTTAATAATTACTGAACCAAGACCACAACCTGTTTGGTTGTTTACACCTGCGAACGCTGTTGATGCAATAGCTAATGCCGCTACTGTACTTACTAAAACCTTTTTCATATAAAACTCCTTCAGTTTTGATATAAACCATTGTAAAGAAAATAAACTTAAAGAAACATAATTAGTTAAAAAGAAATGTTTCTTCTATTTTTGCCTCATTACTTGATCATTTTGATCCTGCATATAACGTCCATGGTACGGTCCAACAGGCAAAGCATACATTAATCTCGTGTTTGCAACGCGTGCATATCTGACATAATCTGCTGCAGCTGAATTTATGGCGGTCGCTACTGCCTTTACTATGAGTCCTGCAAGTCCGCCACCGCTATCACTGCTTCCTGAAAGATCTACGACTACTGTACCTGTATAGTGCCACAGTTGCTCCGATGTGCTTGTTGATCTGATCTCTGCTTCGATAGAAACTGTTAGATTTGCAGCGAGAACAGCGTACATCAAATCCCATTTCTTTATTTTTGTAAACAGTACGGCATCTGCCCCAAAGTACTCTGCAAATCTGTCAAGAGGCATGTTATAGAGAAGCTCTGTGTTGTATGCACCCTCTTGTTTCATAATATCACTAACAATCTCAACAGGAAATACATAATATCCCATTTGTGCTAAAGGCACTTCAACCGTTGTCATATAGTAATCTTTTGCCTCTGCATCTGTTGATTCATTCATAGGAGGAAGAATTAACAGGGACCTTGGTTGTTCCTCATACATTTTTGGGAATTCACTCCCCTTGGTTGCTATATCTTTAGTGGCACAACCGCTAAGAAACAGAGTTACCATAAGCGATATAAATAAAATTATTGTTTTCATTTTGTCCCCCCTTCAGAAACTTCTACCTTTCTAATGAGTGCATTCATAAATTTCCTAGACTCTGGGTAGAGGGCTTTTTCTTTTTCAAAAAAAGTAATGGCTTTTTCTTTATTATTTGATTTTAAATAGAGATACCCTAGTTCTGCATAAAGTCCAGGCGGTACTCTTTTTGAGATACTTTCATCCGTATTGCTGATATCTCCCTCAATAACCTCAATAAGTTTTTCAAGTGATTCTTTAGAGGGCTCTTTTTTATATGCATAATAAGACTCAGAATAACCGTCATAGTTATAAAGTGCCGTAGGTTGCGATGCACAGCCTGTCAAGAGTACAATTCCTGCAATAAGAAAGAAAGTTTTTATAGAGATCATTTTTTTCACTCTGCCACCTCTATCTCTTTAGCGATTCCGTTGCCTAAGAAAATTTCTCTTTGTATAATTTTTTGACCGTCTCTATAAACTTCGATCAAATGTTTACCCGGTTTTAGTTTGTACTGGTTGTCTCTACCGGCTTTGACTTTAAACTCTTCAGCATGATCAACAGAGACAGTTACGTCGTCAAGATCGCCGCTAAAGTAAAGATAAGCTTTTGTGTCTTCTGTTGTTACACCTTCTTTATATCCACATCCTGAAAAAAATGTTAGTAACAAAGTTACAAGTGTTATTATAATTGTTTTCATTATTTTGCTCCTGCTTGTATGTAGAGTTTTGAAAACTCTTTTGAATGTATATAGCTGTCTATTTTACCGCTAATCAGTTTTGCTGTTGAGACTTCAGTCTCTGGTGTATCGCCTAAAGTAGCAGTAATCTTAAGAGTTCCTAGTTTTTTACCAGGTAGGGTAATATACATATTTGTTTGAGGATTTTTTACTTTTTTTCCCTCTTCAAAGAGATCAAAAATATCTCCTACTTTGATATTTTGGCTTGCTCCGCCTGATGTGATGAAAGAGCCGTCTTCATAACCTAGTATATAGCCTCTCCACGGTTTGTCTAACATGTTTTCAATAATGTTCGATGCCAGATCAGAGATTGCAGCATCTATAGCTTTATCGTTAAGTTGCGCATCGTATCCCGCTTTATCACCCACACCCATAACGGTTCCCGCTTCGCTGAATGCTTTACCTTGCCCCTCTTCAGAATAGATGATTTGTCCTGTGCTGACGTCAACGATGCGTATATGTACTTTTGCAAAAGCTTCCTGTTTTTTGACACGACTGAAGAAACCTACATCACTTACCTCTTTTCTTCCAAATTCAGTAATAGAGCCGAGAATTACATAATCTGCTGCATTTTCCAGCTCCATAGTTCCACCCATTTGAAGCTCTTGTTCTATCTTTGATAGATCGGCACGTTCAAGCATAATGAATTTACCTGTTTGAAACAGTTTTGCAGAGAGAATATCCATAGCTTGTTTCCCTATTCTGTCATTTTCCTGATCGACAAAAAAACTGTTTCCGTAACGCGTTTCATTTGTAAATCTTCCGATTGCAACTTTACGTTTAAGACCTTTTGGCTCATCCTGTTTTGCTTGGAGTGTTTTACTTACTTGTGGCTCAGAAACTGTGGGAACTTCACGTGTTTTTTGATGCTCCATTGTGGCACAGCCTGTAAAAAGAAGAGCAAGAGTGATGCTCAACAAAAGAGAACTTTTCATATTAACCCCTTTATGTCAGATGTACTCATTTTAAGCAAAATAAACTTAAAAAAAATATAACTTGTTGTTTTGTGATACAATACATAAATAAGGCTATATCGAAGAAGTGAAGAGATAAGATGAAGAGTTTTGTAAAGTATATTGGCGAGAAAACAATTAATGCAATTAATGCATTAAATGAGATCTTATATTTTTCATTCATGTGTGCCGTAGGTATGTTTTTGCCTTCAAGTTATAATCCCGCAATGCGTACTGTTTTAATTAAACAGATCTATTTTACTGCTATTGAGATTCTGCCGCTTTTTACAATCCTTTCTATTATATTCGGGACGATTGTCGTTGGCGTTGTGATCTCTGTTGCCGTAGAGTATGGGCTTCAAGAACAGATGGGATCGATCATTATCAAGTTTGTAGTGGAGGAATTCGCACCATTATTTACTGCACTTTTAATCTCTTTGCGTTCTTCAGCTGCGGTCAATGCAGAAATAGCAGTGATGAAAGTAAATAAAGAGCTTAATACGCTGAATGAATATAAAATAGATCTGGTAAGTTATCTGTTTATTCCAAGAATCATTAGTGGTATTTTAAGCTTAACCGCATTGACTTCACTATTTGCTATTATTATGCTCTCAGCAGGGTATGTTTTTGTCTTTTTTTATATGCATTTTGATCTATATTCCTATAAGATGCTTTTACTTAATGCAATAGAAATAAAAGACCTGCTGATTTTGCTTTTTAAAGGGATAGCATTTGGGTTTATGACAATGCTTATCCCGATTTATAGTGGACTGAATGCATTTAACAGCTATACGGCTATTCCTATAGCTGTTTTAAAAGGGATGGTTAGATTGTTCATCTCTATTTTTGTTATTGAGGTGTTATCATTACTAGTTCAATTTATATAAAACTGTTTCATCATTACCACGATATCAACCAGTATATAAACAAGCAAACTTCTTTTGCACTGCTTTCTAAAGATACACCTTTGCTCTCAAACCTTAATATGAAAGAAAATATAGCTTTGATACGGGAAGTGTTTCATCGCCTTGAGATCTCTGTAGCAGAAAATGAAGCGGTGGAAATGTTGCAAAAAATAGGACTTGAAGATATCGCTGAAAGACGTCAAAGAGAGTGTTCAAGTATACAAAGATTTTATGTAATGTTGATACGTACCATGATGAGCGATGAGAAAAAAATTATTATTCGTCTCCCTTTTTCAATAGTACATTCACTTTTAGATATAAACGACTTAGTTATGCATATAAGAAAATTGGACTCTAAAAAAGATATCATCATCTTGGATACTATTGTGCACAAGTCATATTATGATAAGATTAGTGATCAAAAGGTTGTAATCGATGCATTATGAAAATATGAAACTTGCTGTAGGCATTTTTGTTATTGTACTTATATTTAGCCTCAGTGCGTTTACTTTCTTTTTGCTTGATGCAAAAGGGGTATTTGAAAAACAGTATAGATATTACTTTGTTACAGAATCTGCAGCATCATTTTCTATAGGTATGCCTTTAAAGTTTTCAGGGTTCGCTATAGGTCATATAGATGACATAGAGCTTGAAGATGACGGAGAAGTACTTATCTATTTTTCAGTAACAAGCGAAAATAGAAAATGGATTAATCCTTATACCTATCTAATGTTGAAAAAGCCATTACTGGGTTCAGCCCATATTGAAGTGTATGCTACAAGTGAAACAAACTATTTAGAAGTTGGAACACGGCTTCCGATAGTCATTACGGATGATATCAATGATCTGGTCACAAAATTTGAACCGGTTGTCGATAAACTGCTCAATATCATTGAAAATATAGAAATGATGACCAATACGCTCAGTAGAGAAGATTCACCGTTTAATAGAAGCATTGAAAATCTTGAAGCTTTCAGTGAAAAACTTGCAAAAAACGATGCTCTTTTGACCACGGTTACAGGTGACAAAAAAGCAACACAAAATATGGTGAACTCGGTTAATGAACTTAATCAAATACTACAAAATATCAATGATGCGACAAAGAATCTAAAAACAGATATTGTAGAACCTACTTCTGTAAGTATAAGAGAGTTTTATCTGATTTTACATGATCTTAACAAAAAGCTAAAAACTCTTGATCCTCTTATCGAAAATCTTGGGGGATCTGGAGCAGATATTAAAGTTATACGTCAAGGGATTAAACATACTATAGAAAAGACCGATGCTTTGATGGAAAAAGTAGATGCTTTACTGCAGGATCAATCCAAAGATAAAGTTGAGTTGCCATGATAAAAAGTTTATTGATTTTATTGATATTGTTGTTTAGCGCATGTAGCACGGAACCAGCACCTAACAGCTGGGAATATAAAAGCAGCAGTTATTTTGAAAGTTACAAAAAAAACTTTCTGAGTGATAATGATATTTTGGCAGAGGCTGATTTAGAATCCGCGGTATCTTATGCAAAACAGGGTACAGATGTAACTCAGCTAGCTTCAATATATCTTGGAACATGTGCATTGAATATTGCAGTTGGAGTTGAGGATAGCTGTAAAGAGTATCAAGATATAGAAGAGTTAGTCACTTGTCCAAAGATAAAGAACTATTACAAAATGATACAAAAAGATTTTGATAACCTAGATACAGAGATGCTTCCCGCTAGATATAGAGCTTTTGTAATTGCAATGCAACAAAAGAATACGGAGCAGGCCAATAGCATAGTACAAAAGATGAAGGATCCCATTTCACAACTATTGGAAATTTCTCTGCTTGTTGATGCAGTTACTATAGAAACGCTGCAGCAAGCTATAACGTCGAGTTCTTTTCACGGTTATAAAAAAGGGAGTATTTTTTTACTGAACAAACTTGAGATGAAAACAAACGATCTTAAAGAAAAAGAGTTAATAAGAAAAAAGATAGAACTTTTAAAATAGTTTAGTCAGAGATATGGAGCATTTTTTTGATATCTTCTTGTGTGATTTCGCTCTTGCCATTTCCAAAGAAAGGTTTCTTTTTTACTTTACCAAAATAGGATGTATCTCCGCCAAGCTTCACATTTAAACAAAGAGCCATCGCTGTGATTGGAAAACCTGCATTGGGGCTTTCATGCAGTTTTGCATATTTTAAATAGCTAAAATCTACTCCTTTTTTACATAAAAGAGTAATCCCTAAAGCGGTGATGCGGGCAGGGATGAAATTGGCTATATCATCAAGACGTGCAGCTATTTTTCCAAATTTTTCATAGCGTTCATTTCTATAACCAATCATCGAATCCATTGTATTGATTGTTTTATAGATAATAATACCAGGTAGTCCAAAAAAAAGAAGATAAAACATAGGTGCAATAACACCGTCGCTTAAGTTTTCGGCATAGGTCTCAATGGCTGCTTTATTGATCTCATTTTCACTGAGATTTTGTGTATCGCGTGAAACTAACATTGCAATCGCTTGACGTTTTTCCCTTAAGGTTTGCAGAATTATGATCTTATGAACGGAATCTCTTAACATTTTGTGTGCAATAAACATTGAAGCTAAAAATGAACTAATAATAATGTGGATATAGATATTAAAATGATTGAGATAGTGTTCAATAGTGAAGCTGATAAAACTGCTAACACTTAGAACAACTAACACAAGAATTAAACCTGAGAAAACAGAGTCTTTATAAAGTTTTTTTTCACTAAAACTGATGAGGTCACCAATAAGAATAACAGGGTGTTTTATAAAGCTGAATTCTCCAAACTTGTTATCAATCAGATAAGCAAAAAGAGTGATAAAAAAATTAGTCGTGAAGCTCATTGATAACTCTCACAATATCTACATGATCTTTAATATGCTGTGCAAAATTTGCTATTGACTTTGCCTTATACTCTTTAAACTTGTACCCTTGATAGTTTGGGTTAAGTTCTTGAAAAATCGTATCTCTGAGGTCATCGTTTTCAAAAATACCGTGAACAAACGTACCGTAAAGGTTCTTTTTCTTTTTGGCATTGTGTTTGGTCGTACCGTTATGGATCTCATACCCCTCAGCCATAATTCCCATAGTGTTATAAGTGCCTTTTTTTACGATCTTTTTCTTTTGAAAAAGCACTTCCCCTTTAAAACGTCCAAACCCTTCAATATGCTCTATCTTGGATTCTGTTTTATATGGGTCTTTGATAGTTTCAAACATCATTTCATAACCGCCGCAGATAGCAATGATGTTTTTTGACTTGTCTTTAAAAAAAGGCTCAAAACCGTTTTTTCTCAGCCATAGTAGATCATCAACTACACGTTTTGAACCAGGTAAGATTACCAAATCGTACAGTTGAGCCTGCACAGGATTAGTAATAAAATGAAGTTCTACTTCCTGATCAACTATAAGCGGTTCAAAGTCGGTAAAATTACTCATATGAGGCAGATTGATTACAGCAACTTTAATTGATGAATAGGGTTTGTTTTGTTTGTAATTAATAAGTGAAGCAGAGTCTTCAAAACCAAGGTTAAAAGGCTTGTACGGCACTACGCCCAGAACCGGTATTTTGAATTGCTCTTCAATAATGCGAATACCTTCATCAAATAGGGAGATGTCTCCGCGAAACTTATTGACGATAACACCGATAACATTCTTTTGGAGTTTTTTTGGTAGTAAGTTGTATACCCCGTAGATAGAAGCAAATACACCGCCGCGCTCAATGTCTGCTACCAAAATTATTTTTGTATTAAACTCATCGGCAATGTATATATTACTGAGATCTTTTTCCATCAAATTAAGCTCGACCGGACTTCCCGCACCTTCTGCAACGATGCAGTCATACTCTTTTTTGAGCTTTTTAAACGCTTTTTTTACAACAGGTTTGAGTGTGTCAAGGTTTTGGTAATACTCTTTCACATCTGTATTGGAAACGCTTTGTCCATTGATGATCATATGCGCTTTGTTTTTCCCGCCAGATTTTAAAAGAACCGGATTCATAGCAGGTATTGTTTTTAAACCGATGGCTTCTGCGGCAAAGGCTTGTGGTATGGCAATTTCACCAGTATCTAAGTCTGTAACCATAGAATTATTGGAGACGTTTTGTGCTTTAAAAGGAGCTACATTTATGCCGTATTGTTTAAGCAGATACGTGATGGCAAAACTTAGTGTTGATTTGCCGGCATCACTGCTTGTACCGAAGATACTAAGGGAGTGGAGTTTCATCTTGGACTTCTTGGTTGTGTTCAACGTTTTCAATGTGAGAAAGTCCGCTGAACGCCTCTTGTAGTTTTTGATGAGAGAAAGGATCTTTTACTGCAAAGCGTAAAAAACTGTTGTCAAGATAATCAAAATCGAAACAGCGACGCACTAAAATTTTATGTTCTAGTAGATGGTTAAAGATCTCTGTTGAACGCTGGGTTTTTGTGAGAAAAAAGTTGGCATCACTTTCAAAAACTTGCTCAAAAAGATTTGAGTTTTCGAGGATATCAAAAAGCTCTTGTTTTTGTTGTTTGTGAAACTCTTTTGCTTGTGCTTTGAACTCTTCATCGGAGAGTCTTTGCTGTAAAAATGCAGCATCAAGCGAAGAGATATTCCAGATTGTAGGATCAAGCTTTTCGATATTTTTTTTATTTGAAAACACGGCGCCGATGCGTACACCTGCACAAGAGTAAAATTTGGAAAACGATTGAATGATATAGAGTTTTTTGTACTCATTAATTTTTGAGCGGACAGACTCTAAGACTTCAAACTCTAAAAAGCTTTCATCAATGATGATAGTACACTCTCTTTCTATCCACATCTCAAAAAGTTCATCAAGCTCTTCTTTCTCATAGTAAGTTCCGTCCGGAGTGGCTGGATTGACGAAGACAACAATTGACTCATCCCAGACATCGTCATTCATCTCTCCACCCAGGCGGCTGATTTTATAGATCTCTTTTTTAGCTTTTATTGCAGCTTTTTCGTATTCACTGTAAAGAGGGGCATAAAGATAAACCTCTTTTTGTTTGATTGAGCGAAACAGCTCATAAATAGCAGAAGTCGCACCGTTAAAAAGGGCAATCTGCGATTTTTTTACTTCGTAATTTTGTGCAATGACAGACTTTAGTTCTTTATAGCGGAAATCTGCGTATTTTGTTATTGTTTCGTTTGTAAGTGTTATAGAGGTTTGGGGATCATAGCAGTTGATATTGGATGAAAAATCTATGATCTCATCACTCTCACACTCTAAAATTTTTGCATATTTGTAGATATCTCCACCGTGACTCATAGATCAACTCCGTCCCAGAATTCATCAAAATCTAGGTTTGTCATGCCATTATCATCTTCCAAATTCTTCTCTACAAGTTTTTTATGCTGATACTCAAAGTAACTTTGCAGCGCTTCATTGATCATCTCTGAAGGCTCTTTTTTAAGAAGTTGGGCAAAGTTTTCCAAGTTTTCGTAATTATCTTCTGTAAGTTTTATTTCCATAGTGTAATTTTATCCAAAAGATGGAAATAACAATGTACAATAAATTATGAGAAAAGATTTAGAACTAGATAACATTTTTATACCATCGAAGATTCCATCAAAAAAGTTGATGATAGTGCTCCATGGAAGAGGGGACTCCTCCGAAGGATTTGAAGGGTTGCCTTCGTTTTTAGATATTGAAGATATGAACTATATTTTATTTGACGCCCCTTTTGAATATTATGGCGGTTATTCTTGGTACAATCTCCCGCCAAACCAACTCCCCGGGATCCAGTACTCATCGGAACTTCTGACAAAATGTCTGGATAGTTTGTTTGCAGAAGAGTTTGATGCTGTACAGAGTTACTTGTTCGGTTTTTCACAAGGCTCACTGCTCACATTTGAATTTGGTGCAAGATACCATAAAGCATTGGCCGGGTACATTGCTATAAGTGGATATATATACGATGTAGAAAAGCTTTTGGGTGAAATGAATCCTGATGTGAAAAACTCTAAATGGCTCTGCACGCATGGGACATATGATGAAGTACTGCCGTTTGAAGAGAGTAAAGATCAAATAGAGCAACTTATAGAGGGTGGATTTGAAGTCGAGTTTCATGCGATTGAAAAAGATCATAGTATTCACAAAGATGAGATAACAGTCGTAAAACAATTATGCGATAAAAATTTATAAAATATTTTAGCTACTCTTATATAGCAAGCAAAGTTTGTGTTTTACTTGCTATAGTGCCAATAATATATAGAGTTTTAAGGAAAATATATGAAGGTGCAAACATTAGACGATCTGGCAAAATTGGCAGATTATTCTTTAGTAGAGACACTTAGTTCCGATCCGTATGCAAAAAAAGATGGCAAAGATCACTGGCCTCGGGAAGTGTTTAGCGGGCACTATGTCCCTGTCAACCCTACACCTATAGAAAATCCTACATACATTACACATAGCAAGCAGTTTTTTGAAGAGCTTGGTTTTGATGATGCTTTGGCCAAGTCAGAAGATTTTATGAAAATGTTTTCGGGTGATAGTTCACAGTTACCCAAGCCCCTAAAAAATGAAGGATGGGCAACGGGGTATGCCCTTTCAATTTATGGAACTGAGTATTATGAGCAGTGCCCATTTGGCACTGGTAACGGTTATGGGGACGGGCGTGCAGTCTCTATTTTAGAAGCTGTTATAAATGGTAAACGCTGGGAGATGCAGCTCAAAGGTGGCGGGCGCACACCTTACTGCAGGGGAGCTGACGGTCGTGCGGTATTGCGCTCAAGTATTCGTGAGTTTTTGGCGCAGGAGCATATGCACGCTTTAGGTGTACCAACATCTAGATCTTTAACTCTGTACACTTCCAAAACCGAAAAAGTAAGACGTCCGTGGTTTAGAGACGGCTCGTACTCAAGAGATCCCGAGGTGATGATCGAGGAGGATGTCGCAATTACGACACGTGTCGCACCGTCATTTTTAAGAGTGGGGCAGGTGGAGCTTTTTGGTCGCCGTGCACGTAAAAAAGAGCATCAAGAGGCGATGCAAGAGTTGGAAATGATCGTTTTACACGTAATTGAGCGTGAGTATAAAGAAGAGATTAAACAAGATCTGTCACTTGGTGAAAAAGTAGTGAGACTCGCAGATTTATTTGCCGATCGCCTTAGCTCCCTTGTAGCTGATTGGATCCGCGTCGGCTATTGTCAAGGAAATTTTAACAGCGATAATACTTCAGTAGGTGGTTTTACCCTTGATTATGGACCGTTTGGATTTATGGATAATTTTGACCCGCGTTATCAGCCGTGGACGGGTGGCGGGATTCACTTCTCATTTTTAAATCAGCCAACAGCTGCCGCGCGCAATTTCATGATGTTTATTGCAGCACTGAAACCTTTAGTGAACTCAAATGAAGAACAGCTGGAGCGATTGGAAGAGATACAAGAACAGTTTCCAAGAGTGATGCAGGGCAAAATGTTCCAAATGTGGGCTTTAAAACTCGGTTTAGAAAAATTTGATGCAGAACTCTTTAACGAACTTGTCTCACTGATGGTGGAGACTTCGGTTGACTATACGATCTTTTTTCGTGAGCTCTCTAAAATTCCAGAAGATGTCTCTGCACTCAAAAAAAGTTTTTACGGTTATGTAGATTACAATGAAAAACTTTTAGGGCGATGGAAAGAGTGGTTTGAGAGATGGAGAACACTTGTTGGTACTACAACGGAAGAATCACGTGAGCAACTCTCTAAAAAGATGAAAGGAGTCAATCCGAAATATACACTTAGAGAGTGGTTTTTAGTTCCTGCATATCAGGCAGCAGAGAGAGGGGATTATACCCTTATACATGAACTCCAAGAGGTGATGAACGATCCATATGCTGAACTCTCAAAAGAGATAGAGGAGAAGTACTATAGACTCAAACCTGACGAGTTATTTAGAGTAGCGGGTATTTCGCATGTGAGTTGCTCATCGTGATCCTCAGCATATCTTGAGAAGTTCGTTTGCTCTTTGAGTGTTTTTATACCGCTCAATTCTCAAAAGCGCATAGAGCTGGCGGGCGCTTGGTTCTTTGGCTTGTAATTCGTCAAGAGTCAGCTTTTTTGGTGCTGTTTGGTTATAGGTACGCAAAAAAGCGTTTGTAAAAAGGGATTTGTTTTTAGGGTTAAACGAGATGAGTGCTACGGCAATATCAAAAGCAAATTCCCCGCTTCCCCCGTCTATAAAATCAAATACACCAATTTTTTCGCCGTCAAAAATCGTGTTGTCTTTAAATATATCTCCGTGGATAAAACCGTCTGTTTTTAGACTATAGTTTTGTAAGTTTTCCAACTCTTTATAGTGGCGATAAAAATATTTTTTTGTATAACTCAAAATCTCTTTAATCGGATAATTGTCTATAAAGTCTGTGCTTGAATTTATCTTAGTTGTTTGAGCATGATACTTTGCCATAAAACGTGCCAAGGCTTGGATATGGTAGAGTTGAATCACTTTTGGTGAAGAGCCTTTCAATATGCTAAAAAGGTACCAGCCTTTTTTTTCATCAATATATTCCGGGACATTGAGCTCTGCATCTTTTAAAAGAGTAAGAAGCTCTTTATCTGTTTGGATTTTACTTGATATATCGCGATCAAAGTGTTTTAATATATAACTAGTTTGTGTGTTAGTTACTATGTAAGTCGTATCTATAACGCCATCTTTTGTCGCTTCTATATTGACAAAATTATAGCTTGGAAAAAGCTCTTGCAGCTCATTTAGTGTGATGTGAATATTCACGCCCATTACAAGATGCACTTTTTCATAATTTTTTTCCATTCAAGATCGAAGTTTTTTTCAACATAAGATCTGTGGTGCGGTACTGTACACTTTGAGCAATCCTGATGTATTTTTTCACCGTACACCCCTTGACGCCCATCTTTAGAGTCTATAGAACAAAAGCTATACTGTGTTTTATCTTTAATTTGTTGGATCCCATCATCTTTAAAGCGGAAATTCGGGCAGGCACACAGGTAGCAGTTTAATTCATCCATATCGTGGCATTTTCTGTTTTCTGCATATAAAGGGCAAAAATCTTTTTCATTCTTTACCATATTGTCAAAATCAAAATATTCAATGATCTTCTCTTTAGTTTTTCCTTGCGAGAGAAGTTTATCTACTATTTTTTTATGAGCACTGGCATGCTCTTCAAACCAAGATAAATAACCCATAGTTTATCCTTTCAAATATTGTACACATTCGTGCAGTTTTTTTTCTCGATCCCAGCCAAGAATTTTAAGTTCACTCTCTTTGTAAAACTGATCGACGTAGCCCACACATAGGTAAGCGATGAGTTTAGTGTTCTCTTTTGCCTGAAGTTCTTGGAGTACTTTTTTTTCATTCAGGATGCTTACCCAGCCTATTCCTATATTGAGTGAGCGAGCCATCAGCCACATATTCTGTACGGCACATACGACGCTGTACTCACCCATTTGCTGCATACTTGTCATCCCAAGTACATCTTCCTCTTTTGGTTCATACAAAACGGCAATGTTTAAAGGTGCTTCTTTGATCCCTTCGAGTTTTAGTTTGTTATAGAGTTCTCTCTCTTTGAAAATCTCTTTTGCCTTTGTGTTTTCGTAATCAAAGTTTTGCAGGATTGCATTTTTAGTTGCAGCATCTTCTATAATAACAAACTTCCAAGGCTGAGAATACCCTACAGAAGGTGCACTCAGTGCTGCTTCTAGGATAAATGAGAGTTTTTCTTCTTCCACTTTTTTATCTATAAAGCGATTGCCACGCACGTCACGTCTGGCTTTCATAATCTCTAAAAGCTTTATACTGTCTTGCTGTGTAAAAGTCATAGAAATCTACTTGTTATAATTTGCGGGTTTGAGCGCAGCATAATATGCAAATAGGTTCCGTAGACATTATTTTTTTGCCAGCTTCCCACTTTTCCCTCAGAATTAGGACTTTTTAGAAGTCTTTCATCTCCCTCTTTGGGATCAAGAACGTCCGTATAATGAAATGCATGCCCTTTTCTTTGATCAAGACTTGAGCAGTAGTAGCCCATTCTTTGAAATCTGTTATGAAGAGTAAATTCGAGATCTAGAATTCCGCTCATCTCTTTTTCATCTACACATTTTGAAAGGTAGAGCATTCCGGCACACTCTGCATAGATATGTTTTGTCTGAGCGTGTTTTATAAGTGAATTTTTAAAGTGCTGGCTATTTTTGAGTCTGTCGTAATTGATTTCATTTTCCACGTAACCACCTGGAATATATACAACATCTACATCTTCTGCAATTGTCTCATCGAGTGACGGATTAACAAATAGCACTTCATCAAACACCTCTTTTAAAAACTCTACATTGTCGTGGTATAAAAACGAAAAGTTTGCATCATGCACGATCGCAATTTTTTTATTTATAGGGGAGAGCTTTTCAAAAGGGTAGTTATTCACATTTTTGGCTATGTAAGAGGAAGCAAGTTGTTCAACAGCTTGTACGTCAATGTATTCTAATACCTCATTTGCAATCTTCTCTATTTTGTACTGCTCTTTTAGATCAAGTCCGAGATGGGTATCTGATAAAGAAGTAATGTCCTTTTTAATCCATCCAAGAACGACGATGTTGTCAAAGTCTTTTTCTATCTGATTTTTTATTAGCTCAAAATGGCTTTGAGAAGAGAGTTTGTTGAGAATAACACCTTGAATAGTGTTATCGTTTTTGTAAGTCACCAGCCCTTTTAAAACGGCTGAGACGGTAATATAACTAGAGCTTCCGTTTAAAAGAAGGATTGTTGGGATAGCAAGCAGTTTTGAGATATCGTAAGCACTACTGCCTTTATCCATACCGTCATAAAAGCCCATTACCCCCTCGCAGATAGAAATATTTTTGTCTGAGTATCTATTAAAAAGCCATTTGACCTGCTCATCATCCATCATAAATCGATCAAGATTGATCGAAGGAGTATGTGCGATATGCTCATGAAACTGCGGATCGATAAAATCCGGACCTATTTTAAAAGGTCTTACGGAATCTTTGAAATAGTGCAACAAAGCAGTTGTGAGAACTGTTTTTCCTTCGTTTGACCCGATGGCACTAATGGTTAAGGCTTTCAATTTTTTCTCCTTGAAACAAGCAGGTAGATAAAAAACGGTCCGCCTAAAAATGATGTGATTACTCCAATAGGGATATCTGAAGATGTCCCTAAATTTCTTGCAATTAAGTCACATAGAACTAAAAATATACCGCTGTAAAAGAATGTAACTCCTAAAAGTTTGTCGGCACTTTGTTTGTAAAGTGTTTTTAAAATATGCGGTACGATAAGCCCGACGAATCCTATAGGTCCAACAACACTAACGGCTATACCGATAGCAATTGAGATGATAAGCAGTAAAAGCAAACTTACTTTTTTCACCTCTATCCCTTTTAAAAAGGCATTGTCGTAAGAGGTTAACAGGATTTTTAGTTCTTTTTGAAACTTGTAAGCAATTGCCAAAAGCACAAGAGAGGCGATGATAATAGGCAAAGTGCTTTTAAACCCTACAACATCCAAACTCCCCATTGTAAAGCGGACTATTTCGTAGCTTTGACTCTCATCACTAAGGTAAAAGAGGATCATGAGCGCTGCCGAGTAAAAGAATGATAAAGCAATTCCCACAAGCAGAAGTGTTGCGATCGAAAAACTTTGCAGACGAGACGTGATTGCAAATAAAATGATGATCGTTGCAATCGCACCGAAAAATCCAAAAACAGCCGCAAAACTCACAAATCCAAATACGATTGCAAAAGCAGTCCCTAAAGTTGCCCCGCTTGCAACACCGAGAGTAAAAGGGGTACTTAAAGGGTTTCTAAAAAGGGATTGAAATAACAAACCGCTTAGCCCCAATAATGCACCGCTGAAAAATGCAGTTACAACACGTGGAAGACGCAGATCGAAAAAGAGAGTGTAATCCATCGATGCAAGATTGTTTAGCTTTGCCAGATCAAGATCAATTTGACCAAAAAAAGGAGCAATTAACAGTAAGAACAGTGATAAAAATAGAAACAGTAACTTCATAGGTTCACCATAAAATATTCGTCAACTTTTTTGAGACTTTCGCCAAAAATTGAATTGAGGTTTTGTTCTTCAAAAAAATCTTTATTGTCACCAAAAAACTCTATTTTTCCCTCTTGTATATAGAGAATTTTAAATCCAAGTTTGTAAGCAATATTAAGATCATGTGTAATGATGATTTTATTGTTTACAAACTCGTTTTGAAGAAAATCAAAAACCTGTTTTGTTTTTTGCGGGTCAAGGTTAGCTGTCGGTTCGTCAAAGATAGTGAGTTGTGCTGCATGGAGTAAAGCTGAACATAACATTGTCAGTTGCTCTTCACCACTGCTGAGATTTTTACACGGTTTGTTTTGCAGATGTTCAATTCTGAGTAATTTGAGTGCTTCGTCGACACTATATGAAGTGTAAAGACGGCTGAGTTCAAGATATTCACGTACTGAGATATACTCATCGAATATCTCAAGCTTCGGTGGG
This sequence comes from Sulfurimonas sp. C5, assembly GCF_029872055.1. NCBI lineage: Bacteria > Pseudomonadati > Campylobacterota > Epsilonproteobacteria > Campylobacterales > Sulfurimonadaceae > Sulfurimonas > Sulfurimonas sp. C5. Next base: position 170,431 of record NZ_JARXNQ010000003.1, on the reverse strand, counting down.
ACATAGTTGATCAGCTTTGAACGCTCTTTTGCACTTAAAGTGTCAATTCGTTTGGAAAATAACTCTACATTTTTTGAAGGGGTGAGCCCGCATAAAAGTTTGGCAAGCGTTGATTTTCCAGCACCGTTTGAGCCTAAAATAATGAGGTTTTCGTCTTCTGAAAGAGAAAAAGTAAGTGCATGTAAAATGTGGTTAGTAAAATTGTTGACTGTAATCATCTTACCACTCACTCTCTTTGGATTTTAGTTCTTGTAAGCCTTTTAAAAGTGTTGTAGGTGCGGGATGCATAAAATTATCTGCATCAAGATAAACTATCGGAAGGTTTTTTTGAGTTTCGAGAACATAACACGTTGTTGCTTTTGAGTAAGGGACAAAACCGAAAATAAAATCGATTTTCTCTTTTTGTATAAATTCATTGAGTTCATCAAGTTTAAAATGTTTCACGTTTTTAGCATTGTCGGGAATAATAAATCCTGCCTTTGAGAAAAGATCTCCAAGATATGTATTTTGTCCGTATGAATAGATCTCTTTTGAACATGCCGAGAGTAAAAGCACTCTCTTGTTTTTTGAATCGATTTGTTGACTTAGTTGTTTGTACTCATTTTTAAAGGACTCAATTTTCTCTTTATTCAAATGAAGTGTATTTGCAATCGTATAAAGATTGTTTTCTATCTCTTGCATTGAATTAAAACCGTGAAGTGTGACAGCATATGTTCCTTTTGGAGTTATTTCCTGAAGCATCTTTGGTTTTGTCCAGTCCGATGTAAAAAGAAAATCGGGACGGAGTTTTTCAAGTGCAAGTTTATCGGGATCTATTACTTTACCTGTACGAGGCAGATTCTTCTCAACTAAATCATCATAGACACTTGCTCCGATAACACATTTTTTAAGATCAAAGAACTCTAAAGTATGTGTGATATATGGGCTTTGAGAGACAATATGTTTGCCATCACAAGCTGCAAAATCCTGAAGTATATTTTTAAAATCATTCATAAAATATACAAGGCGGTTGCTCGGAATTCCTGCATATTTTTTATCTATTATATAGATCGAATTTGTTCTTGATGCATTTATTGGGAGCTCATGCCAAGGGTTGATGAGATCATCTCGTGTAAGATGTTTCTCCTTCATAGAATGAGCTAAAAGGATTATGATATCCGGGTTGGTTGCTATGATGTTTTCGGCATTTAGAACAGGCTGCCCTTTACGTGAGCTTTGCAGGGCATTGGTATTGCCACTTGCATTAATGATGTCATCAAAATAGAGGTTTTGTCCCGCTACAAAGACACGTGAAGCGAGAGATGTATTATGTCCTATAACAAATAACACTTTTTTGTTAGTCGTTATATTTTTTAGGCTCTGCAGGGTACCCTCTATATCTAGAATAAGTTCATGCGCTTTTTGTTCCTGATGTAATATAGTTCCAATTTCAAGGATCGAGTGTTTAATGTTTTGAAGTGTGTCTATTTTTACGATCTTGGTAGCAATGTCGAGTTGTTGCAATTTTTGGCTGAGTTTATAATTGTTTTGCTGCATAATTACAAGTGTTGGATGCAAAGCTACGATTTTTTCAAGTGAAGGGGAAAAATACCCTCCAACTTTTTCTACATGTTTTGAAGCTTCAGGATAAGTGCAGTATTCAGTATTCCCAACAATCTGATTAGCACCTCCTAAAGAAAAAATGATTTCGTTAATTGAAGGAGAAAGGGCAATAATACGCTCTGTTGCACTTACATTCAGTACAAATAAAACAAGGAAAAGTAGTGTTTTTTTGCCCATCATCTCTTCTTAATAGTTATAGTTTAAACCGACATAATAGCTTCTCGATGGAGTCGCATAGCCGTCAATTACTTGGTACTTTTTATCTAACATATTATCGATTTTCATATATGTTGTAAAGTTTTTGCCAATCTCATAGTTTGTTACAAAGTTTACAAGTGCATAATAACCTGTTTGTACCCCTTTACGATCGTCTTTATCAAAACGTGAACCAATGTATTCCCCATTAATTCCAAGTTGCCATTTTTGTGTCGGATAGTAAGTAAAAGCATATTTGATAGTGTCTTGCGGTCTGCGAGCGAGAAATTCGTTAGCATCATTTCTTGCATCTAAATATGTATAACTCAGATCTACTAAAAGTGTATCACTCACAAAATTTTTATAACCAAACTCATAGCCTTTGAATCTTGATTTACCTTCAATATTATTGTATCTCGAGATCGTAAAATCGTAGTCAATCATATCTTTTACAGTATTATAAAAATATGTCGCTTTCAATCCGGCGTATTCCAGACTCACATCATATGAACGTGTGTCTTCCGGTGTAAGAGCCGTGTTGCCATAGTATGAATAAAGCTGATAGAGAGTCGGAACATTATAAGCTGTGCCGAAGTTTGTTGCAAATGAGAAAGACTTTAAAGCTTTAGAGTTGTATCTAAATCCAAGTTTCCCCGTAGTTTTATTGTCGAATTTATCGTATTGATCGCGTCTAAGCGCTTCAACAAAAATGAGTTCTTCACCCCAAATGTTCAGAGTGTTTGAGTTTGTAATAGACCCTGCTTTGTTAGTATATTTTTCATTGATACTGTTTTCATGCGTAAACTTTTTGTAGTCAGCTACAAGGAGTGTAAAATCTTTTGTTCTATAAGGGATTTTTGAACTCACTCCATACTCTTTTACATCACCGTTGTACAGTGAAACTGATGTAGCCGTAATATATTCTCTTTGAAATTTTGAAGATTTTGCATAGAGATTAAATTCATTAAAACTGTCTATATGATTATAATTTATTTGAGTAAAGCTATCTTGCGTATTTTCTTCACCGTATTTATTTGCTTCAACTGTTTTATTTGAATCATACGGATCGTATTGACTGTTTGCATGAATAAATCTATATGAGAGATCAACTTTATCTGTCGGAGTTATTGAAAAACCGAATTTTAGATCGGTTGTAATGTTTTTGTATCCATCGTTTTCAAAATCTTCTACATTTGCACCTGCTGGTACTTTTGTACTAAAACCGTCAGTTTTGAGAAGTTGTGAGGAAGCTTTGACATAAAAATTATCTGTTTTATAAGAAAGTAGAGCAGCGTACTTTCGTGTGTTGTAACTTCCAAGTTCTAGACTTGCTGCAGTGTGTAAACCTTTTTTTGCAGACTTTGTGATGATGTTGATAACACCGGCACTTGCATCAGCTCCCCATATACCAGATTGCGCTCCTTTGATCACTTCGATACGTTCAATATCAGAGATCATCAAGTTGCCAAAAGGTGCACCGCTAAGACCTGTTAAGTCGTTAAAACGGATACCGTCAATAAGTACAAGGACTCTTTTTGAATCAAATCCGCGAACAAAAACAGATGTAGTCTTTCCCAGACCTCCATTATTTGTAAAGCTGATACCGCTTAACGAGTTTAATGCTTCGGTAACAGTTGTAAAGCGTTTTTCTTTTATCTCTTCGGCTGTAATAACTTGTGTATTTGCCGTTACATCATGAAGTTTTTGTTCAGTTTTTGTAGCACTGGTAACAGTAATAGTATCCAGTTGTAAATCTTGAGCACTGAGCTGAGTAGATAGTGCAGCCAATAGTAATAATTGCAGTTTTTTTTGCATAATAATCCTTAAAAATTAAAAAATAGTTTGTTTGTTGTGTTAGTTAAGAGGATTATGATGCAGGTGGAGAAGCAATTTGCACACGGAGCGGTTTACCGCTAAGTGTACAAACAGAAGAAACAAGTGCAATGATTTTTAGCTGTGATATATATGCTTGAATCGCTGCTAGTGTAAAATAGTTTCTACCAAAACCCTTAGGTATATACATGCCTCTCCTTTATAATTTTCCGAATTATAACGAAAATCTTCGGTAAAATACATTTATGAAATTATCGCACTTAAAACAGATCGTAGAGTATCTTAAACAATTTAAAAAAATATCAGCTATACATCGTGTGAATGACACAATTATCAAAGTTGTTTTTGACAGAGATGATACGATCTATTTTAATATGACACGCTCAAACTCCAGTATTTTCAAGTGCCATGAATATCCACGTTCTAAAGTTTATAATGCTCCATTTGACGTAATTCTTGCTAAACGGTTTAACCGCTCAAATGTGTTAGGTGTGGAGCTTTTGAACGGAGATAAGATTATCCGTGTCAAAACGGCGATTGCTTCTGCTTATAAAGAGGAGCTCACTTATTTACAACTCGAGTTTACGGGAAAATATACAAATATTATCGTGTTAGATGAAAATAACATTGTTTTAGAAGCCCTGCGCCATATTGACCTGTTTTCCTCGTTTCGTGAAGTAAGGGTAGGGCAAAAACTTGTCGATGTCCCACCTCCGCCATTTGAAGCAAAAGAGTATCAAATAGAAGATGTTGAAAGTTTTTTATATGAAGTCTTTGAAAAAGAGCAAAATCAAAAACTGGCATCTTTAAAAAAACAAAAGATCTCTATTTTAGAAAAAAAACTCAAAAAACTTGAAAAACTGTATGGCAAGTTGGACTCACAGGAGTTGCTGCAAATTCAGGCACAAGAGTATGAACATCTTGGGAATTTAGTACTTGCTAATGCGCAAAAGATTAAGCCGTACAGTCAAAAGCTTGAACTCGAAGACTATGACGGGAGTTTAAAGCAGGTAAGTTTAGAGAAACAATATCCGAATGCTTTTATGATCAGTGAATCGTTTTTTAGCAAAAGTAAAAAAGCAAAACAAAGGGCAAAACATTTACATATAGAGGAAGAGTCCCTTAGAAGTAAAATTGAGCATACAAAACTTTTTATAAACACAGTACAAGAAGCAAAAGATACGGCGAAGATAGAACTGCTTTTCCCTAAGCAGATTCAGAACAAAAAGATCAAAAAAGATGAATCAATTGAGACATTTTGGATAGAAGGATACAAAGTTCAGCTCGGTAAGAATGAAAAAGGGAATGTAAAACTTTTAGAGAGTGCCAAAGCAAGGGATGTTTGGCTTCATTTAAAAGACCGTCCTTCAACACATGTTATAATAACTACAGATAAACAAAATCTGCCTGAAAGAATTATAGAGTCGGCTGCACGTTTGTGTGTAGATTTTTCTACTACTTCAAAAGATCGATTTTTGGTCGATTATACACCACGTAGAGAAGTGAGCATCCAAAACGGTGCAAATGTTTTATACAATAAATACAAAACTATCGAGATAGATACAAGATAGGAGAGGAAGAAATATGGCTGTTGGACCAATTGGAAATGCAATTTTTGTCAATCAAATGACACCGGCAGCTACTTCCGTACAAAATGCGCATAATAATCGTGTAGATTTTCAAAATATGGTTGCACAGGCACAAGTACAAGAGAAAGAAAACGAAGTACTTGAAGTACGTCCTACAGAAGAGAATCAAGCAGTTGATCCGGACCGTGAACATACAAAAGAAGATGCCGATCAAAAAAATAGAAGAAACAAAAAGCGACAGCTCGCTGAAGAAGAAAGTGAGGAAGGACCTCCAATGCCTCCTCTTCATAAACTAGATATTAAAGTCTAACCCTAAAAATAAAAATCCTGCTCCTCTTTTGGTACAAGCTTTTTGATATCATAAAGAAGTGTTTCTTCTTTTTTTAACTTTTTCCAATTGATCTTTTTAAAACTGTCATGAGCAAGTGTGACAATAATAATGTCATACTGTTTTTCATCTGGAATATCATCGAGAAGATCTACATTATAAGATTTTTTTGTCAACTGTTTATCGGCATAAGGATCAACTACGTCTACAATGGCATTGTTTTCTTTAAGAAGCTTATAGACTACAGCACTCTTTGAATTACGTATGTCGTTGGTATTCTCTTTGTAGGCAATGCCAAGAAGCAATACCATCTTGCCTGCCAGAGATTGTTGACGTTTTGTAAGAACAGCTTTAATCTCATTAATGATGCGCAGGGGTACTTTCTCGTTAGTGTCACGGGCTTGTTCGACAATAGGCATTGAGATATGCTCATTTTCAGCATTGAGAAGTATATAGTATGGATCGACACCTATACAGTGCCCTCCTACAAGTCCAGGAAAATATTTATGAAAGTTCCATTTTGTAGATGCAGCTTCTATCACATCATGTGTAGCGATACCAAGTTTAGCATAAAGAGCAGAGAGCTCATTCATAAGTGCAATATTGACATCTCTTTGAATGTTTTCCATCAGTTTTGAAGCTTCAGCTACTTTCATGGAGGGTGCTTGATAAATACCGGCTTTAATAATTGTTCCATATAGCGATACTAAGGTCTGTTTTGTTTGTTCCGTAGAACCCGAGACAATCTTGACAACATTTTCCAAAGTATTTTTTTTGTCTGTCGGATTGATTCTTTCAGGAGAGTAACCGCAAAAGAACTCTTCATTGTAAATTAAATGACTCTCTTTTTCTAAAATCGGTACACATAACTCTTCTGTACAGCCTATAAACACAGTACTTTCATAAACTACTATATCACCTTTTTTTAAAACAGAAGCCACTGTTGAAGTAGCACTGATAATAGGTGTAAGATCTGGCTTTAATGTGTCATCGACAGGAGTTGGAACAGTTATAATATAAATATTTGCAGAGTTAACAGTTTGAATATCAGAGATGACTTTTAACTGAGAACTTTTGAGTTCTTCTGCTGTAAAGTTTTGAGTCCTGTCATAACCGTTTTGAAGTTCTTCAGCATGTTCTTTTGAATGTGTGTACACAGTTGTATCAAAATGCTTACTAAAAGCAAATGCCAAAGGGATACCGACATAACCGGCCCCTATGACACATATTTTTTTGTTATTCACAATTACCCCTAAAATCTTCTTGTGATATAGAGTCCGGCTGAATATATAGTGTACTGAGTATCATAATATCTGGCACTGTAATCTACCCCTGCATTAACTTTGAACATCCAGTCTCTATAACGTCCGAAGACACCTTCTAAATGTGCACCTCCACCAAATACAAATTTACTCATACTATTGTCTTTAAACACTCCAAGGTTGACAGCAAGATTAACACTATCATCATCATTTATTTTCCAAGTTGTATAACTTGTAACATAATAAGACTCTATCCATTTCGGTGCATAATACCCTAGATCATAAAATTCACTCTCTTTGGCATAACCTTCAAGATTAGCACTTAATCCAAGATCAAAGTTCCAGTACTGGCGACGTAAAACAGCCCATGTAGGTGAAAGACTGACATTCCAACTACGATTGTTATAGTAATCATCAGAAAGTATGCTGTATCCTCCAGAAAGGTCTACATACATACTTGTCGTCGGTTCTGCATAAAGAGTTGCCTGAATGCTGTCTGCTAAAGTACCACGTCCTATCGTTTTAGGTGTAGCTGTATAGTAGTGATGGTCATAAGCGAGACTCAATCTCATCTCATCAATAGGGGTATATGAGAGACTTGCTCCGTAAACTCCTGTTGTATGTGTTGCCGCGTTAGCTACCCCCGCAGAAAAATCACCTGTAAGGTCAGGAGAGAATCTATGACTTACTCCGGCACGCAAACTGTTTTGTTTTGCGTGAAGAGAGCCATTGTCTTGAGCATATATTGCTGGAGAAGAGTTGCTTAAAGATACATAGTCTGTATGTCCGAGTGCATAAACACTTGTTAGTGGTGAAATGAAATATCTCCCCTCTAATTCTCCAGCGATAGTAGTAATATGATCGGTGTCATAAGAGTATGCAACACCTGCACCTACATAGTGACGAAGGTCTGTAGTTATAAACTTTCTTAGGAACTTGCTGTCTGCAGAATCAGGTGCAAGCTTTTCTGTTTTCTCAAGGCTCTCCAGAGATTCGAGGATCTGACCATCTTTATATAAAGCGACAGTATTTGTAAAGTTAGTATTATAGTTATTTTGATCTTTAGCTAATTGAGCGTTTAAAATCGGGAAAGCTTTAGTTGGACGATTTGCCCAAGTTAAGATATCCGCTTTAGTTTGTAAGTATACTTCATCTTCCCCAAAAGTTTTTTTGTAAGACTCAAGTATTTCAAATGCACATGCATAGGCACCTTTCCATGATTCTACCTGGGCATACTCGATTTTAGCCTCTTTGTTTTCAGGATGTTTTTCTGTGTACAGTTTGTAGTATATAGTGGCATCATCAAGATGATTTGCCCATACAGCAGTTTGTGCAAGAGCTAACAAGCGTTCATCATTATCAGGATCAAGTTCATATGCCCGTAATGCACTGTCATAAGCGATATTCATTTTGTCTGCCGAACCTGCAGTTTCGAGTCTTTTTACCAGGTAACGGAGGTTTTTCGGTTTTAGCTCAACCGATCTATTGATCGCTTCAAGCGCTTTATCGTGTTGCCCGAGGGCAGTATATTTATTACATAGTTCAAACTTTTGTTCAGCTTCATCAGGTTGCAGTTTTGCCATAAATAGATCTTCAGGTCGCGTTGGATCTGGGATAACAGAGACACCTTTACTTTTTGGATCTATTGCAGGGTGTACACCGTATATACTGACTCTTGGAAGGTTTAGAAAATCAGCATCACTACTTTGTAAAATACCCCCTTCAGCTGCTACAGCTGTCAAAAATCCATATTTTTCTAAAAGAGTATGAAGCTCTTTTTTAGCTGCTCCATCCCCAAAAGGGTATGAAAACGATGTAACATCCGTATTTGTATTCGCTACAATCGCCAGTTTTGAAGAGAGTAGTTGGTATGTTGCATTAGCATCATCTACTTGACTCATATAAGGGTGGGCTTTTGTATGTGATCCAAATACAATACCATAATCAGCCATCTCTTTGACCTCTGGCCAAACTAAATATTCTGTTAGGGAGTTTTCACCTGTCTCACCCAGTTTAGTCGCATCGTCTCCCTTTGCATTGTCAATTCTCTCCGCTTCAGAATCTCCTATAGCTTCTGTAATGAGATATACCTCTGCAATATATTTATGTTTTTTCAAAATAGGAAAAACATCCGTATAAAGATTTTTACATCCGTCGTCAAATGTGATTACTATCGGTTTTTCCGGAAGTTTTGTACCATAGTTTTGATGATTGTAAACATCTTTCATTGAAACAGATGTGTAGTTGTTGTCATCAAGTGTTTGCATCTGTGCATCAAATTCGTCTGTCGCTATCCAGTAATCATTCTGAGGTACTGCATCTACACAGTGATAGAGCAATATAGGAACTTCAACATTAGCTTGTGTTTGTGTTTGAGCGACGGGCTTTTTAGCCTTTTTTAGAGATTTATATCCTACTTCAAGTGTTTTATTTGCACCGTTTATATCTCCAAACAGTTCTTGAATATCTGCAAGTTCAAGTCTTGCACGAAGATTGTCAGGATTGTTTTTTAAATAGTTTTTATAAAAAGCAAGAGCTTTCTCACGTTCACCAAGCCAGTCATAAGAACGTGAAAGAAGCAGACGTGCTTCTTTGTTCTTAGGTTCCATTTTTACAAGTTTTTCAAGGCTTTTTACAGCTTCAGCAAATTTTTTGTTCCAGTTGGCAATTTTGGCATGTGCCATAAGGTACTTTGGATTGTTACCATCTAGTTGTAATGCAGACTCCATAGCGTTGAGTGCTTCTGCCGGTTTGTTTTGTACTGCATAGACTTCTGAGAGCTTTTTATACAGTAATGCATTTTTAGGATCTACAGTGATCGCTTTGTTTAGAGTTTGAGCTGCTTTATCAAGTTTGTTTTGGCTTGAATAGATATCGGCAAGACGAAGATAAAGATCAGTACGCTCAGGAGATGTTTGTACAATTTTTTCATAAATATTGATCGCATCATTCCATCTACCTTCCATTTCAGCCTTAAGCCCATTTTCCGGTACAGCAGCATTCAGTACGGCACCTAAAACGAATATACTGGATAATTTTACAAGAGTTCTCATTTTCTCCATCCTTTCTTTTTCGTAAACCAAATATCTTTGGCAAATATAATCATGGTTGCAAAGTCAAATAAAATCGTAGTGTATCTGATCGGAGTGACTAAGATACCTTTGAAGAAGTATTCTAATCTTTTTCCTTTATTGATATACATTAAAATTGAGATGGAAATCAACGATTCAAAAACCAGAGTTAAACCTAAAGCTTCCCATAAACCTAAAGCAATCATAACAAAAAGTGTACTTGGAAAGAGTGTTTTTTCAAGTAAAGAGACAAAAATAACCCAGCCCATTGGTCGTCCATACTGAGTAGTAACGTCATCACCGAATTGTTGACGATATGCTTCTTGAACTTTACGTCGTTTTCGAATCTCATCTCCATAAAGTTTCTCTGTTTTTCTGTGATGAAGATAACTTTTGAATGATTTTAAAGGGCTTCTTACTAAGTCATCAAAATAGTAACAACTTTGATAAAAAGAGGATGACCACATATAGATTTCATGAGGAATATCTTCTATCTCTGGTTCTTGCGATCGGGCAAAAACATCCGTTAGTTGGATGTTGCGATAACCATGCTTTAACAGAGCAAATCCTATGAAAATGTCTTCTGAGTTTGTTAAATCATCACCGAATATCGGTTCATATTGATCAAAAAGTTCTTGTACATATTGACGACGGTAGGCTACTGCACAACCGACTGGGTTGGTAATTGAACCAAAATAGACCATTTGACCATGATATATAAATTGTTGCAGATACATATAAAGTACTTCACGGTAAATATTACTTGACTTTCTTGCAAGTATATGCAACCAATCTTGTTTTAGAAGCAGATTGACTTCAGGATTGTTTTGTAGGAACTTTTGAACTTTTGGCTCTTGGATCATCGCTTTTCTATTTTTGTCTTTTGTAGGTACAATCGTTCCACATGCTGAAGCAATTCCAACACCTTGATAAAGTTCTTGAACAGTTCTTTCAATATAGTTTTCAGATTCAAGTATGGTATCTGCATCTAAGATAAATTCAACATCAGAGAGGAATTCACGGGCTTGACGTTTTATGGTAGGTGTTTTTCCTATTGGATGGTCCCGTTTAATTATGAGAATGTCTATATCATTTTCTTTACAAAATGCTTCTGCATAAGCGACTGTATTATCCGTACTGCCATCATCAATAAGGATAATATTGTTTGGTTTTATGGTTTGATTGAGAACAGAGTCAAGACATAATACAATGTTTTTCTCTTCATTGAGAGCAGGTATGACAACACTAATAGTTGCATCTTGCCAGTTTTCAGCTGGTGTAGGGACTGTTTCATCCGGACCGTGAAGTAAACCTAGTACACTTAAAACCAGGTTTGGACTTACTACAAAATATGAGGCTGCTGCCATAATTAATCCTTTGTCTTTTGAAGTTGATTTTGAATAAGAAATGATATTGTTTCTTTTAGACTCCATTCAGGAGTATAACCTGTAAGCCTGTGTAGCTTTGAAAGTTCCGGTTTACGATGATATATCTCTTCAAAATCTACACCGTAAGCATCATCGTAAGAAGTGTATGTGATTTCCGAATCACTATTTGCAAGCTCTTTAACCATGCGGGCAAGTGAGCCGATTGTGATCTCCTGTGGTGCTCCTACATTCACAGTTTCCCCCTTTGAACTATAATTGTCAGCAAGTCTTTGCAGTATGTTTACACAATCACGAACATCCATAAAAGCTCTTACTTGTGTACCGTCACCGTATACGGTAATAGGATCATCGTTAAGTGCTTGTTTGATAAAACGAGGAACAACCATACCGTATTTACCGGTTTGGTTAGGACCTATGACATTAAAAAATCTAACGACCGTAATATCCATATCATACTCTCTTGCATATGAAAGAGCAAACGCTTCATCAGCTATTTTACTTACTGCATAATTCCAGCGTGTATTGTGACCGGGACTAATAAGCAGTTCCATCTCTTCATGCAGCGGTTTGTCATCAGGACGATTACCGTAAACTTCTGATGTAGAAGCGATAATGAGTTTTGTATCCCACGAACTTTTATGTAAAGCACGTAGAAGACGTTCACAACCGGCAATATTGGTTGCCAACGTAGCAATTGGTTCTTTTAAAACTCTAAAAACACCTACTACTGCTGCCATGTGGTAGATGCGATCTGCCCAACTTACGGCTTTGTCTAACTCATCCCATTCTAGAAGGTTGGCTTCAGTAAAAATAAAACGGGAACTTTCCATTAAGGAGCTTATATTTTTTAGCCGTCCAGTAGAGAGATTGTCTACAACGTGCACTTTATCACCTTTCTCAAGATGATATGCTGCCAAATTTGAACCTATAAAACCGGCACCGCCAGTTATTAAAACATGCATCCAAGCTCCTATTGCAGAAAATAAACATTGAAAAAAAACAACTAATGTTAAAAAACAATTTTTATCTCTTCTTCATAGTATAGGACTGCTTAGCTTAAAATTTTATTTTAAAATAGATAATTAAACTCTTATAAGGTATAATCTTCTTTTAGACAAATATAGGAAATTGTATGAGTATATTTAAAGAGCATAGTGAACGTATAGTAACGGGGTTGGCACTTTTAGCGGTAGTATTAATCATAGGTTTTATAGATAACTTTTTTTTAATGTGGTTAGCACTTGGCGGAGTATATATTTTAGCATTTAATGAAGCTGTTAAACTTTTCGGTGTAGAAAAAGACGGGCTTTTAATATATGCAATCGGTATATGGTTGGTAGCAGGTGTATATCCTTACGGTGATGATCTTTTTGTTTTAGCCGGTGTTGCTTATGCGTCTGCTGTAGCGTATAACAAAGAGCTTCCTTGGAATGATTTTCTCCCTTTTGTATATCCGACGGCAGGTATGCTTTTTATTCTTACAATGTACCAAGAGTACGGAGTGGTTTCACTCTTGTGGCTTTTAGCGATCGTAGCACTTACTGATATCGGTGCATATGCGGTAGGTAAAAGTATAGGAAAAACTCCATTTTCTCCAACATCTCCAAAGAAGACGATGGAAGGTGTTGTCGGCGGTGTAACTGTTGCAACTTTCGGTGGTCTTTTCTTTGGTTTAAGTATTGTTGATTTTACCGTTGCATTTTTTATCTCTTTCTTTGTAGCTGTGGTGTCTGTATTTGGAGATCTGTTTGAATCTTCTTTAAAAAGAGCTGCGGGAGTGAAAGACAGTGGTAGTATTTTACCTGGGCACGGCGGTATTCTAGACAGAATTGACGGCTATTTGTTTGGTGCTATCATAATGTTAATACTTCTTCGCGGACTTGTATAATAGATGATTCTTTTAGGCTCAACAGGCTCCATAGGAGTCAATGCCCTTATTGTCGCAAAAAAATTCGGCATAGAGGTTGAGGTTCTCGTTTGCGGGAACAATATAAAACTGCTCAATGAGCAGATCAAAGAATACAATCCAAAAGTAGTTGTCGTCGCTAATCAAAATGATGTAAAAGATGTCCAGCATCCAAATGTTTTATGTGGTGAAGATGCAATTTTAGACGTTATTACAGAAGCAAAAAGTGACCTAGTTGTGAATGCCCTTGTGGGTTTCTTAGGATTGCGCCCTACACTCAAAGCTCTAGAGTGTAAGAAAAGAGTAGCACTGGCAAATAAAGAATCTTTAGTTGCAGGTGGGGCTTTTATAGATACTTCAAAAATTCAACCTATAGACAGTGAACATTTCGGACTCTGGTATCTGTTGCAAGACCGTCCGATCAATAAAATGACAATCACTGCAAGTGGTGGGGCCTTCCGTGACTGGGTAATTGAAGATATTCACAATGCAACATTAGAAGATACGCAAAAACATCCAAACTGGTCAATGGGACAGAAGATTACGATTGATAGTGCAACAATGGTCAATAAGATGTTTGAACTTTTAGAAGCAAGATGGCTTTTTGGTGAAGGTGAATATGATGCAATTATTGAGACAAAATCACTTATTCATGCACTCATTGATTATAAAGATGGCTCAACTACTGCGCATTTTGCACACGCTTCCATGCAACTACCGATTGCCTATGCACTAAATGCCAAGTGTGAAGAAAAGATTTTAGAACACGTAAACTTATTGGAAGTAGGGACTTTAGAGTTTCGTAAAATTACACCTGAGCGTTACCCGGTTTGGGAGATTAAAGAAGATCTTCTTAAAAACCCTGAACTTGGTGTCGTAGTTAATGCAGCCAATGAAGCGGCAATTAGCAGATTTATCTCTAAAGAGATAGGTTTTATGGATATAAGCAAAAATATTATTCAGGCGTATGAGCATTTTAGGGAAAAACCGAAAAATATAGAAGATGTTTTTGCTTTAGATAAGCAAGTAAGAGCATTTGTTTGTAAATAGGGAAAGTAATGATTTTAAGTATAGAAAGTTCATGTGACGATAGTGCAATAGCGATAACTGAGATAGAAACTAAAAAACTTGTTTTTCATAAAAAAATTTCTCAAGAGGTAGAACACAGTATATACGGTGGTGTAGTACCTGAACTTGCAGCCCGTCTTCATGCTGAAGCTCTTCCTAAAATTCTTGAACAAGTAAAACCTTACTATAAAGATCTTAAAGCCGTAGCAGTAACATCTTCCCCTGGACTTGCTGTAACACTTGTTGAAGGTGTAACTATGGCAAAGGCTATAGCTATAGCATTAAATCTTCCGATAATCGGTGTCAACCATCTTATAGGGCATATTTACTCTTTATTTATTGAGAAAGAAACAGTTTTTCCTTTAACTGTCCTACTAGTTTCAGGCGGACATACACAGGTGATGGAAGTTAAAAGTCTTCATGAAATAACAACTGTTGCAAAATCTATGGATGACAGTTTTGGTGAGAGCTTTGATAAAGTTGCCAAGATGATGGGGCTCGGATATCCAGGTGGGCCGCTGATCCAAAAATTGGCACAAGACGGTGACAGGTTGAAATACAACTTTACTGTACCGCTACATCAATCACCGCAGATCGCATTTAGTTATTCTGGGCTGAAAAATGCCGTTCGTCTTGCTGTAGAAGAAGCAGGAGATAATAAAGAACTTTATAGAGATATAGCTGCATCGTTTGAGCATATTGCAACAAAGCATATTACGATGAAGCTCAAAAAATATTTTAAATCACACCCTCCTAAAAGGCTGGCAATTGTCGGAGGAGCGAGTGCGAATTTATATCTCCGCGGACAAATTCAGGAGATCCTAAAACCTTATGGTGCAGAATTATTACTTAGTGAATTACAATATTGTTCAGATAATGCAGCGATGATAGGCAGAGTAGCTGTAGAATTATTTCAAGAAAGAAGTTTTATCAAGATTGCAGACTTGGACATATTACCAAAGAGCAGTTTATGATAAAGTTTTTATTACAAAACAAATATATATTTCTGACTACATTTATTTTGTTTTGTTGTGTGGAAGTGGCGATTTACTTTTCCGTAAATTATATGAAAGAGTTGGATACAAAGAACTTTTTACAACATAAAACAAAAGAACTAAACATACAGGTTGAAACAGGAAAACATTATCTTAATCTTCTTGCGGAAGTGTTACATACTAATGTTTTAAATAATTCGATCAACGCAGACATTATGTATGAAGCTTCCAATACAAACGATTTAAAAAAACAAGCACAACTCAGAGCTAAACTCTATCAAACATATATAAAAGAGTATGAGTATATGAAAACACTTGGAGTACGACAACTTCACTTTCATCTTCCTGGTGTTGTTAGTTTTTTACGATTTCATAAACCGGAAAAATTTGGGGATTCACTTGCAAGTGTTAGAGAGTCTATTATGTATGTAAATCAATATAAAAAACCTATAGAGTGTTTTGAAGAGGGACGTATCTTTAACGGTTTTAGACATGTTTATCCAATATTTAAAGATAATAAGTTTGTTGGTACTGTAGAGATTTCATACTCTTTTAGAGCATTTTTAGAACATATGTTGGAAATTAACACGAAGGCTTCTTATCTTTTTATGATAAATAACCATGTTATTGATACCAAGGTTTTTAAAGATGAAAAAAATCATTATATGAAAACGGTTTTTGGACAATACAGTATAGATAAAACTATTTTGAGCAATAGTATGGGAATACCATTGGATGATATTCTGGCAATTAACAAAAAAATATCTTCGGTTGTGTCTGAAAAATTAAAAACTGAGGACAACTTTGCAGTAAATACTTTTTTAGACAGTGCTCCCAATAAAAATTTGATTGTAACGTTTTTGGCTGTGCGAAATTTTGAAAAGAAAAAAGTTGCTTACATAGTTGGATACAATTACAACACTACATTGGATTTGTTACAAAAAAGAAATGCACAAGTTTTTGTACTATTAAGTATATTGAACTTTATGGTAATGTTATTATTTTTTACCCTTTTTCGAAAAGAGACCAAAAAAGTAGAAATAGCTTCTCAAGAGGCTATAAAAGATCCTCTTACAGGTATCTTGAACAGACGTGGTTTTGATAATTTATTATGTTATAAAATGTCTGTATCACGAAGATATAACTCAGCGTTAAGTGTTATTTTCTTTGATATAGATGACTTTAAAAAAATTAATGATAGTTTTGGTCATGATATAGGTGATATAGTTTTACAAGAGTTAAGTGGACTAATAAGGGCACATATACGTGAAAGTGATGTTTTTGCCAGATGGGGTGGGGAGGAGTTTATTATCCTTTTACCTAAAACATCTGTAAAAGATGCAGAGACATTAGCTGGAAAATTAAAGCATGAGGTTAATCAGTACAACTTTAATACAGTCAATGTTTTAACCTGTAGTTTTGGAGTAACTCAATTGCAAGATCATGAAACAGCAGAACAGTTGATAAAACGTGTAGACGAATTACTATATATAGCTAAAACAACAGGAAAAAATAAAATAGTAAGTGATACCTAAAGAAGCACAAAACTTAAATAAAACTTACGCTATACCATTTTATTTTTAAATAAGAGTAGAATTATCCTAATTGAAATATACTTCTCATGTGAAACGTAAAAAACGTGAAATTTTAAAAACTAAGGAGCCAAAAAATGGCAACTACAAAATTTAAAGGTACAGACGTAGAATTATTAGGTAATCAAGTAAATGTTGGAGATAAAGCTCCAGAAATCACAGTAGTAAACTCTGATGGTTTAGGTGATGTTGTAGTAGGTGGTGCACAAGGTACTAAACAACTTATCATTGTTGTTCCTTCACTAGATACTGGTGTATGTGCTACTGAAACTCGTAACTTCAATGCTAAAGCAGCTTCTTTAGAAGGTGTTAAAACTACTGTTGTTTCTATGGACCTTCCATTCGCTGCTGGAAGATTCTGTTCAGCTGAAGGTATTTGTAACTTAACTGTTGCTTCTGACTTCAGAAATAAAGATTTTGCTAACGCTTACGGAGTACTTTTAGGTGGTTCTGTTTTAGCAGGTGTAACTTGTCGTGCTATCTTCGTTGTTGATGAAAACGGTGTTGTAACTTACAAAGAAATCGTTCCAGAAATTACTGAAGAACCAAACTACGATGCAGCTTTAGAAGCAGCACAAAAATAATTTTTCTTTCTTAAATAAAGAAACTCTCTCCTATTTTGGGGTCTTTATGACCCCAACCGCTTTATTTTCCTTATTTTAAATATTTGCTATAATAAAATATATATTTCAAAGGAGTATTATGAAAAAAATCATAGCTACTTTAACAGCTCTTTCAGCATTGGCAGTTGTAACAAATGCAGATTTTACAAGAATAGAAATGGGTGTTGGTGCATGGCAAAATAAACCAACAGGGACAATTAAATACACTAATGGTATTTTAACTGGTACATACACGAGTAATGAAACAAAAAAAACATCAGCATATGCATGGATGCTTATTAAACATCCTATGCCTGTTATACCAAATTTAAGGTTAGAATATACTAGCGTAGAGGACAAAGGGACTCTAAGCGGAACGTTTAAAGACTTTACTGCTGGTAGTTTAACAACTGGTTCATATAAGTTGAATCAGTATGATGTTATCCCTTACTATAACATTTTAGATAACACAGGTTGGGTAACACTAGATATTGGTTTAGATATTAAAGTTCTAGATGTAACCTTTGAAGCAAATGGAGTAAATGTAAATACTGTCCCTGGAATCAGTAACTATAAAGACACGGCTTTATTACCTGTACCGATGGGATATGCAAGAGCTCGTGTTGAGATTCCATCAACTGATATAGGATTAGAATCAGATATAAAATATATCACCTATAAAGGTTCTACTTTATCAGATTTTAGAGTAAAAATTGATTATACATTTGATATCTCTCCGGTCGTACAGCCTGCGATAGAATTAGGATATAGAAAACAAAGTTATGTCATTGAAACAGATGATGAGAAAACAAAAGCAGATTTAAAATTTTCCGGGGTTTATGGCGGTTTAATGCTACGTTTTTAATATTTTAGAGTATCTTTTTCCCAAGATACTCTTGATCTAGAATAATAATCTCACACTCTAGATTTATAGCAAATTCTTTTTTTACAAGTTTTTGTGCTTCTTTGATAAGGCTAATTGCATCTTCAAATTTACCTTCACCGTAATTTACCAAGAAATTTGCATGTTCTTCGCTAAAAGCCATATCTCCTATACGTTTTCCTTTAAGTCCTACAGCTTCGATTAATCTACCCGCATAATCACCTTGAGGATTTTTAAAACAACTCCCTGCCGATGGTGTTGATGGTTGGTTAGAACGCATTTTTTTAAACATAGAAACTTTATTTTCATCAAATCCATATTCCAGTTTAAAAGTTGCTTCTAAAATTGGTTCAGAAATATTTGTATATCTGTAGCCAAATTCTATTTCATCTTTTTGTTTGCTACCATTTGGTGTAGTGATATTTATAAGCTGGTTAAAGATCTCATATTCTTTTAGTCCTGCATTCATATAAACTAAACCGCCTAGTTTTCCAGGCAGATGACTTACAAACTCAAAGTTTGCAATATTATGTTTTTTACAAAATGATGCAATTTTTCCTGATGGAGTCGCTCCCCCGATTTTAAGCTGATTGTTTTCTATTTTGATATAATCGAAATCTTTTGAGAGCATCATAAGTGGAGGTGGATTATGACCAATAAGGGTATTGTTGCATGAGCCTATAAGATAAAAGTTTTTGTACTGAGTATCTCCTTTTTCAAAGAGAGCTACATCAAAAGTATCACCGATTTTAAAAGAGGAGTAGTTTTTAAAGTTTATAGATTTATATTTCATTACTCAATAAAATCTGGAATCATATTGAAAACCTGCAGAGAAAAGTCCCGCATCTCATTAATCATCCAAGGCATGGTTAAAACAATGATAATAACAACGCCTAAAATTTTTGGAATAAACGAAAGAGTCATCTCATTAATCTGTGTAGTAGCTTGAAAAATAGAAACGATTAGACCTAGAAGCATACCTACAAGTAACGCAGGAAGTGCGAGAATAAGTGCAATTTTAAACGTCTCAACGCCAAGGGCGATCAGTTTTGCTTCCATTATGAGTACCTTAACTCTTTATATTCCGTAGGGATGAGATAATCTTCTACTTTTACAAGTGTATCATAAAAACCGTGTTTGTAACCTATTTCAAAAAGTTTATCTATCGCTTTGTATTGAATAGGACTTAAACTGACACTTTCATCATTGGCATAAAGTTCAAGGTACTTATCAAGAGTTGGAGCGTCGATACGTACTAAGTTACGTTCTAAAAGCATCTCTGAGAGTCTCTCTTTATGTTTACGTGCGACATCAACGGCTTTTGTTAGTGTTGATTCATACTCTATTGCCTTTGTAAGAGGAATAGAACGGCGAATTGCCATACCACCGAGAGGAAGCGGCAGACCACCACCTGAAAGTTCCTGCCATATATCCCACATTTCACGTTCAACTTCTAATTGGTCATCATATGTAAGAATTGATTCGTGGATAAGTACACCTGCATCAACTTTACCGTCAAGTACAGCTTGTTCAATATCTAAAAAATTCATATAAGTAATGCGAGCATCAGGATAAGCTATGCGAAATAACATAGCATTGGTTGTGTGTTTGCCACTCAGTGCTACTTTAAAATTACGTTTGAGATTTGTCCCTTTTTTCTTAATAATTTTAGGACCGTAACCCTCACCGAAACTTACCGCTGTTCTAAGAGGAGCATATTCTTTAGCTATTAAAGGGTAGAGTGCAAAACTTATAGCTACAATATCATAAACACCATTGAGTGCATCTTCATTAAGTGTTTGTATATCTTTTGCAATATTATCAAAATGAGTATCTTTCATATCTACCCAGCCAAACTTGATGGCATAGTACATAAAGATATCGTCGGCGTCAGGTGAGTGTGCTATAAGTGTTTTTTTCATGAAAAATATTTTAGCCCAATCAGACTAAAAAAGCACTTACACTGTAACTATTTTGTACAATAGATCTTAGCTCTTTTTTTATAGGATTCTAAAGTAGTTCTAGCGTAAGAATCATCACGCATCTTTTTTTCATAAGTTTTTATTTTATTCTGAAAAACTTTACATAAAGCCGGATCATATTTTGAATGTGACTCTGAAGCTGTTACGTTGATTGATACTATAGCGAGTACTACAACTACAAATAATTGTTTCATAAAAACCCCTTCGTGATGAAAATATTTACCAATAATACATCAAATAAAATGATAAGTCAAATTAATAATAATTATCATAAAAAATATTATTTTAAAAATATGACAATTTGCCATATTAATAGTAATACAAAAAAAGTTTTACTATAATTTCCCAAATTTCAAATAAGTGAGCATAAATCATGGATGCAAACAAACAAAAATCACTCGACTTAGCAATTAAACAAATAGATAAAGCATTTGGTAAAGGTGCTTTAATGCGTTTAGGGGATAAAGAGATAGAACCTATTCAGGCGATCTCTACAGGTTCATTGGGACTTGACCTTGCACTTGGTATAGGCGGAGTACCGCAAGGAAGAGTTATTGAAGTATATGGTCCAGAGAGTTCTGGTAAAACAACACTGGCACTTCAAATTACTGCAGAGTGTCAAAAAAACGGTGGTGTTTGCGCATTTATTGATGCAGAACATGCTTTAGATGTTGTATATGCAAAAAATCTAGGTGTAGATATTGATAATCTTTTAGTCTCTCAACCTGATTACGGTGAACAAGCTTTAGATATTGTTGAAACGATAGCACGTAGTGGGGCGGTTGATTTAATCGTAATCGACTCTGTTGCTGCACTTACACCGAAAGTTGAGCTTGAAGGTGAAATGAACGATCAGCAAGTTGGTGTGCAAGCTCGTTTAATGTCAAAAGCACTGAGAAAACTGACAGGTGTTTTAAATAAAATGAACTGTACTGTTATTTTCATTAACCAAATCCGTATGAAAATCGGTATGATGGGATATGGAACACCTGAAACAACTACAGGTGGAAATGCTTTAAAATTCTATGCATCGGTAAGAATTGATGTTCGTCGTATCGCATCACTCAAACAGGGTGAAGCACAAATCGGTAACCGCGTAAAAGCAAAAGTAATTAAAAATAAAGTAGCACCTCCGTTTAGACAAGCTGAGTTTGACATTATGTTCGGTGAAGGGATCTCTAAAGAGGGTGAACTCTGTGATTACGGTGTGAAACTAGACATAATTGACAAAAGCGGTGCATGGTTTAGCTACGGTGAAACAAAACTTGGACAAGGTCGTGAAAATGTGAAGCTAAAGTTCAAAGAGGAACCAGAACTTGCACGTGAAATCGAAGAAAAAATCAAAGTTGCAATGGGTATCAGCTCTCTTATGACTATGGATACCTCAGAGATAGCTGAAGCTACAGAGGATGATCTGTAGGCATAAACTAAGATTTAAACAAATTTTGCTAAAATTGCACTAATAATTTATAAAAAGGCAGATAAATGTTCATAGATGACGTAAGTGCAATCGAAGTAATGGATTCTCGTGGTAATCCAACTGTAAAAGCTACAGTTAGACTAAGCGATGGTACAGTTGAGAGTGCAATTGTACCAAGTGGAGCAAGTACTGGTAAGCGTGAAGCATTAGAGCTTCGTGATGGTGGCGATAGATATATGGGTAAAGGTGTTTTACAAGCAGTTGAAAACGTAAATTCTCAAATATCAGACGCTTTAATCGGTATGAGTCCATTTAATCAAGCAATTATTGATGCTACAATGAAAGAGCTTGATGGAACTGATAACTATTCAAATTTAGGTGCAAATGCAGTCCTCGGTGTTTCAATGGCTGTTGCTCGCGCTGCTGCAACAAGTTTAAATATCCCTCTTTACCGTTATTTAGGTGGTGCTAATGCTATGGTTATGCCTGTACCGATGCTTAACATTATTAACGGTGGAAGCCATGCTGACAATTCAGTAGATTTCCAAGAATATATGATTATGCCGGTTGGTTTTAATGACTTTGCAGAATCATTAAGAGCATCTGCTGAAGTATATCATAACCTCAAAAAGATTTTAAAAGATAAAAACCACAATACTGCACTTGGTGATGAAGGTGGTTTCGCACCGGATTTAAGTTCGAATGAAGAACCTATTCAAGTTATCATGGAAGCAATTGAAAAAGCTGGATACAAAGCCGGAGAGCAAATTGCAATTGCATTAGATGTTGCTTCAAGTGAACTTGTAGTTGAGGGTGGATACAGACTAGAATCTGAAAACAGAACTGTTACTTCAGAAGAATTAGTATCTTATTATGAAGATTTATGTGCTAAATACCCAATCGTTTCTATAGAAGACGGTCTAAGTGAAGATGACTGGGACGGTTGGAAAATTCTTACTGACAGACTTGGTGATAAGGTTCAGTTAGTAGGTGATGATCTTTTCGTTACAAATGCAAATATCTTAGCAGAAGGTATCCAAAAAGGTATTGGTAATGCTATTTTAATTAAACCAAATCAAATTGGTTCTGTAAGTGAAACTATGCTTACTGTACGTTTAGCACAAAGAAACGGGTATAAATGTGTAATGTCTCATCGTTCTGGTGAGAGTGAAGATGCATTTATTGCTGATTTTGCTGTTGCACTAAACTGTGGTGAGATTAAAACAGGTTCAACTGCACGTGGTGAAAGAACTGCAAAATACAACCGTCTTCTTGAGATAGAAAACGAAGTTTTTTATGGTGAGTATTTAGGTTCTACACTTTTTAACTAAGAGTTATGATGCAGCAAGAAGAACTTTTTGAGGAGATCGATACTCAGCAGAATATTGTTCAAAAATATCTCGGCCTTTCTCTAAAAAAGTTCTTTTTACTTGTTTTTATAGTTATAACCTTTGGTGTCTACTTAGGTATTATCCTCTATGGTACAAATTCCGTAGAGGTACTACTAAATCTTCAAGATTATGAAACATATCTCCAAAATGAAGTCGTAAGACTAAAGTCTGAAAATGCTGAATTACAACGTGAATATTTTGAGCTTAAAGAGATCTCTGCACAGTAAAAGGGATTTGTGATATAATGTTTACAAAAAATAGGTTTTTATAATGGGTAGGCAGCTTTTTTTATTCTTATTTCTTTCTACAATACTTTTTTCAAGAGAAAATCCATTCTTTCCAATAGAAGCCGAAGATATACCATTAACAACAAATCAATATGAAGAAGATGTACCGTTAAAACGTGCTAGTATACAACTACCTTCAACTGCAAGAACTATTGAGAGTGTAACTGTCAGTTATAAAAATTTAGACGGTAGTATTGCACAAAAGACAATTGAACTGCAAAATAGTATTGATTGGCATTTACCTATATTTATTACACAAAATTATCAAGATGAGAAGAATGATAATAGTTCTCTAAAACAACCTACAAAACAAGTAGAAACTAAAAAAGTAAAAAAAATTTATAAAGAAATTGTGTCTCTGCCATTTATAAAATTTAACATATATAAAAATGAGATAAAAATAGATACTGAAGATAAAGTACTACGTACATTCTTGCTAGTTAATCCTCATAGAATAGTGTGTGATTTTAAGAGAGAGACTGATATAAGAAGTTATATAAAAAAAGTAAAAGATGAAGATGTAAGATCTATCAAAATTGGTACACATAAAGGCTATTATAGAGTAGTTATTGAGCTTGATGGCAGTTATAGATACAAAAAAGTCTCTACAAAAAGCGGCTATCTTTTTACTCTTTATTAAAATTAGGTAGGGTATGAAAAAATTCTTTTTAATTGTTACTTTGCTATATCTTGATGCACATGCAGATGCTTATATTAAAACCTCTAAAAATATAAGTGTTACAGAGAAAAAACAACGATTTTATGCCTTAGTTGTACCTATTATTGATAAAATATATAAAGAACGATATAACGAATATAAAAAAATCAGTACTGATTTAAATCGAAATAAAAATAACGAAAAAATAGAAGAATTAAAGCAATATTACAAAGTTAAGACAAATGAAGAACTGCTTATGGCTTTGAAACCACAACCTAAAAGTATCACGATAGCTCAGGCGGCTATGGAGAGTGCATGGGGCACATCCCGTTTTTTTCTTCTTGGGAACAATTTATTCGGAATGTGGAGTGTCAGTAAAAAGGAACAGCGGATTGCCGCTAAGGAAAAAAGAGATAACAACACCACGGTATGGGTAAAAAAATATAGTTCGTTAGAAGATTCAGTAAGAGGATACTATTTAACACTCGGGCGTGGAAAACGTTATCAAAATCTTCGAGAATTAAATTATTCAAGCAGTAATGTATTTGAAATAATTAAAGGATTGGATGGATACTCCGAACGTGGTGAGTCCTACGTAGATGAAATAAAGAGCATTATAAAATATAATAAGCTTATGAAATATGATAAAAAGTAACCCAACTAAGTTATAATTACATTAATGGAAGAGATAGAAAAATATTTACAAACACATGATGATGTAGAGATGCATCCCTCAGATATAGCAAAGCTTTTAAAAGAACTCAATGCAGAAGAGTTTAAGCGTGCCATA
Source organism: Sulfurimonas sp. C5 (assembly GCF_029872055.1). Lineage (NCBI taxonomy): Bacteria > Pseudomonadati > Campylobacterota > Epsilonproteobacteria > Campylobacterales > Sulfurimonadaceae > Sulfurimonas > Sulfurimonas sp. C5. Next base: position 145,589 of record NZ_JARXNQ010000003.1, on the reverse strand, counting down.
AAACTTGTTCCTAAAGATATTATCGGTGACGTTGCACTAGCACTTCCAGATAGATATTTCGAAGATGTAGTAGGCAACTTAAGTATTGATGAACTTTTACATGCAGTTAACGAACTAGAAACAGATGACCAGGTAGAATTCTTAGAAGAACTAGAAGATATAGATGAAGAGGTTGCTGCAGAGGTTTTCAAAAAGCTTGACGAAGAGAATAAAGAAGAGATTGAAACACTTCAAAGTTATGATGAAGATGAAGCCGGTGCATACATGCAGCTGGAAGTATTTACATCGTATGAAGATGAAGTTGTTCAAGATGTAATCAAAAGGTTTGCAAAACTTCGTAAAGAGCATGAACTTGAAAATGTTCAGAATCTTTTTGTAGTTGATAGAAGAAATAAACTTTTATATGCAGTCGGTTTGGATGATCTTTTAATTTTTAATTTTTCAAAAACAATCAAAGAAAATATTGAAGAGAGTGAAGAGACTTTTGAACCGAAAAAAGCTTTAGATACTGAAGATATTAAAGAAGTTGTACATTATTTTGAAGAGTATGACCTCTCTGTTATGCCTGTTGTCAACGGTGATGGAAAACTGTTAGGACGTATCACATCGGATGATATTTATGATATTATTAACGAACATGCAACAGAACAGATGTATAAACTTGCCGGTGTCGATGACGAAGCGGAAGAGGATGATGTGTTAGTGGCAGGGCAAAAGCGTGCTACATGGCTTGGAATAAATCTTGTAACAGCAATAATAGCTTCTTTAGTAATCGGTATGTTTGAGCAAACACTGCAAAGTTTGGTAGCACTTGCTGTTTTGATGCCGATAGTCGCATCTATGGGAGGCAATGCGGGAACACAAACGCTAACGGTTGTTGTACGTCAGTTAGCTTTGGGAGATATCTCTAACGGTGATGCTTTAAGGATATTAAAAAAAGAGATCTTTATTGCGCTTATGAACGGACTGGTTTTTGCTATAGTCATGGGACTTATAGCATGGCTGTGGTTCGATATAAGTATGTTAGGGCTTGTTATAGGGCTTAGTATGATCATAAACCTGTTAATGGCAGGTTTTTTTGGGGCCGTAGTGCCACTAGGACTTAAAGTGCTAAAAATTGATCCGGCGATCGGAAGTACGGTTATCTTGACCACTGTAACCGATGTAGTCGGCTTTTTTAGTTTTTTAGGCTTAGCAACATATATTTTATTATAAAGAGAGTAATCATTTGGATTTATTGATACTGTTTTTCCTTCTTTCAGTTGGTGTATCGTTTTTATGTTCAGTTTTAGAATCTGTACTTTTATCCATCAATATGTCTTACGTGGCAGTAATGGAGAAAGAAAGACCAAATATAGGTATATTACTTCGTATTCAAAAAGAGAATATAAACAAATCTATAGCTTCTATTTTAATTTTAAATACCATTGCAAATACTTTAGGTGCTGCAGCTGTCGGTGCACAAGCCGCAAAGATTTTCGGAAATGATGCAGTGGTATATGTTTCTGTTATTTTAACATTTGCAATTTTATTTTTATCGGAAATTATCCCTAAAACTATAGGGGCTATTTATTGGAAAAGTTTAGCTCCTGCAGCAGCATATTTCATCCGTGTGTTTATCTGGTTTACATACCCTGTTATTTTACTTACATTGGCAGTAACAAATAAGATTTCAAAAGGTAAAAAAAACGCACATACGATGACGAAAGAGGAACTTTTAGAAAGTATGCTTTTGAGTGAGGATGAAGGTGTTATCGATGAGAAAGAATCAGAGGTAATTGAAAATATTTTAAAACTTCGCGAGATTAAAGTTGCAGAAGTATTAACACCGAGAAGTGTTGTTTTCGCACTTGATGAGAATATGACAATTAAAGAAGTTGTGAATACACAACCGGCTATTTTTAAATTTTCACGTATCCCTGTCTTTAAAAACTCAATTGAAGAGGTGACAGGTATAGTGCTTACAAAGAAGATATTTAAACAGGCGCTTATTGATGACAGTGTACCTTTGACTGTGATTAAAAAAGATATTTTTTCAATCAATGAAAAAATTCCGGTATCAAAAGCACTTGATATGTTTATTGCAAAAAAAGATCATATGTTCCTTGTTCGTGATAACTATGATCAAACGGAAGGGATTGTGACTTTAGAGGATTGTGTTGAGACAATTTTAGGAGTTGAGATTATGGATGAGAGTGATACAACCGAAGATATGCGCGAGCTTGCAAAAAGAAAAATGAAGCTCAAAAGAAGACTGCAAGAAGAGCAATAAGCTCTTGTTACATACCTGGAATTCTTGGGATTTTCCCGAGTTTTGAATTCCTACAGTAAAATCCCCACCCTTTTTTTAGCCAGTGTCCAATAAAAGGCAGAGGAAGCATAAAGGCACGTTTTTCATCTCTGTAAACAAAAGCAGCACCGTCACCGCTATCCATTACACATAAGATATTGAGATGCTCGTGATAGCCTTTAAAATCAAAACCGCCGTTATCTCTTTGGTAAATGTTGTGTACTGCATTTTTTGCCATAACTTCGGCAATATGACCCTGTTTTGCACGCCATTCATACCCTTCGAGTGCTGCAACATCACCGACAGCATAGACGTTTGTCATATAACCGTTTTCATCAATAACACAAGAATAGTCGTCTGTTTTGACAAATCCGGCATCATTTTGCGGTAGATCGGAACTTTGTACAACTTTGTGCCCGTTTCCTGCAGGGATAAACATAATAAAGTCAGCTTCGAGTTTACTCTCATCCTCAAACACGACACTATCTGATTCAAAGTGAGTGATCTTTTTACCGAATCGTTTTTTAATATCCAGTCTTGTAAAAAACATATCCATCATTGCAAGTGCTTTAGGTCCCATACGTTTACCCGGTTCAGGCATAGGGGCAAAAAATGTAAGTTCAAAGTTCTGGCGGATCCCTTTTTGTTTTAAGAGTTGATGAACATTGAACATAAGCTCAAACCCTGGACCACCACGAACTGCAGAAGTGTCTTTTGGATTGCCTCCAAAACCCATTGCAATTTTTCCGCTTCCTTTTGTAATCAGTTCATCGAGTTTATCGCGGATTAGAAGCGATTGCTCCGGGGCACCGCAGATTGAGAGAGTATTTTCAACTCCTTTAGGCTGCATTTTTGAAGCACCAATTGCAAGTATGAGATAATCGTAGTCCTCAATCTGCATTCCACTTTCTAAAGTGACTTTATTCTCTTTATAAGCAATCGTTTTTACACCGTCTATCAGCAAATCAAACCCATGTGCTTGCTGTAGTTCTTTTAGGTCGACACAAACGTCTTTAAATTCGGCATTGCGTGTCGGCACCCATATAGAAGTAGGATAGATATAAAAATAGTCTCGATCGCTTACAAGTGTAACTTTGTAACCTTTTTTTCTTAGATGTATTGCAGCATCAACACCTGCAAAGCCTCCTCCAAGAACTAAAACTTTTTTCATATGTGACCCTTTTCGAAATATCGTGTATTTTATAAAAATTGTTTTTAACTTTATATTAACAACAATGTATCGAAAAAATTATTTTTTATTAATAAAATAAACTGCCAACATACTAATAACCCCTCCGACTATTACATGTAGTTGCATAGATTCATCAAGTAAAACAGATGCACTAAGTAGTGCAAAAACAGGTACCAAGAACATATAGGAACTAGTTTTTTCACTTCCTAGTTTACCGCTTGCTATAAAAAAGATTGTCGTTGCTATCGTTTGTCCAAAGACAGCCAGGTAGATGAGTGCACTCCAAAACTTCAGATCTTGATCAAAAACGGCTGATAAGTTTGAATCATAGGAATAAAAGAACATAAAAACAGTTGCAACGACAGATATAAAAAAGCTGTAATGTACGGGATGGATATGTTTTTGCGAGTGCTGTGAAAGTACAGTTACACCTGCCCAAATCACAGCACATAGCAGATAGTAAAGGTTTGCCGAATTTAAAAAGAGGGAAAAATCATTGAGCTGAAGAAGTATATACCCACCAACAAGCCCTAAAAGGAGTCCAAAATATTGTCTGTTGTGTAATCTGTTTCTAAATAACAAAGCTACAAGTAAAAAAGTCATAATTGGACTAAAAGTAGTTATTATAACACTTCCTGCACCCGCTAAGCCATATTTGATACCGTAAAAAGAAGAGAACATAAAGCTGACATTGAGGACTGAACTTGATAAGATAAATTTGAGCGAATCTTTTGTTAGCCTCAGAGGTTTATTAAAATAGATAAGCACAGGGATAAATGTCAAAGACATAAAGAAAAAACGCCAAAATACGACAACATCCATAGGAAGTTCATAGGTGAGTATTTTGAGTGCACTCCAGCCGCTTCCCCAAAAAAACATAGCGAGTATCATAAGCTTATTCATAGGAATTCTCTTTTTAGAAAGTGACTAAGGCTATACAGACCCCAAAGATGTTGTTTAAATCTTCCCTTTGCCGCTGTCTGAATGTAACGCTCTAAAACATCATCTTTGAAAAGACCTGTTTGCTCATTGACTTCAGTGATGAGATTGATCTCTTCTGAATTGATGAGATACTCCATATATGGATTTGAAAAACCTTTTTTCTTTCTTGTTAATATTTTACTATCGAGTTTGTTTTGCATTATCTCTTTTAAAAGGGCTTTTGTTTTCCCATCTTGATAACGTAATTTCGGATCTATTGAAAAGATACACTCTGCAAGCTTGTGATCTAAAAATGGTGTACGTGACTCAATACTATGCGCCATAGATACGCGATCAAGTTTTGTCAAGAAATGCTCAGCTTGAAAGAGATTAAGATCTATATAACTGTACCATATGGAGTTGTCAGAATGGGTCGAGTTTACAAAACGATCTCTGTACGGTTGCAGATATTTCAGACTCTCATCATCTCTTATGTTTCTGCGAAGCAGGGTGTTCTTTTGTAGATCGGTAAACTTCTCACCTGATGTTCTAAATAGCAGGCTCTCATCAAAGATACGTTTATACCACTCCCATTCCCGATTCATGGAGAAGTTTGAGCGAAAATATTTTTTCAGCCAGTTTTTGTGCATTAAAACTGCAGCTTTTTCTATGTCAAGGTATTCAAAATATTGTCTGTAGCCTAAGAAAAGTTCGTCGCTTCCCTCACCGCTCATCACCACCTTGTGTCCATCAGCTTTAATCTTTTCAAAAAGCATATACAAAGGGACAGAGGCTGGATCGTTAAGCGGTTCATCCAAAGCGTAGAATACTTCGTCGATCTTCTCAATAAAACTTGTTTGATCTATTTCCACTTCAATATTTTCAATACCTAAAAATTCTGCACTCTCTTTAGCATTACTACGTTCATCATACTTTGCAAACTCTTTATATCCAAGAGTATACGAGGGTAGGCTTAAACCTTTTTTTTGTGCATAGTAGTTAATTGTAGCACTATCTATCCCTCCACTAAGAAGTGCTGCAGTTGGTACTTGAGTATCAAGGCGCATGTAAATAGATTCTTCCAAAAGTTCTTCAATTTTTGTCAATGCTTCTTCTTTTGAAGTTATGATATTAGAAGGGTTGTCTAAAAGATCGAAGTATCTCTCTACTTTGACTTTATTGTTGATAAAGCTTAGATACTCTCCTGCAGCAAGTTTATAAATTCCCTTATAAAACGTATTGGGTGGAGTGGGAGCTAGGAAGCTAAGATAGCTGAGCATTGCATCATCATTCAGCTCTTTTTTGCTTAAAAACGGTGTGAGTGCCTTCAGTTCTGAAGCAAAGTAGAGTGCATTATTTTGTTGCATATAAAAAAGTGGTTTTTTACCAAGTCTATCACGAAAAAGGTAAAGTTTGTCACCGTCTTTGAGAGCGATTGCAAACATACCACGGAGATGCTGCACAAAATCTATACCCCACTTGAGATAGGCAGCAATAATAACTTCACTGTCACCTTCTGTTTGAAACTCAAAATCGAGTTCTTTTTTTAACTCTTGAAAGTTATAAATCTCCCCGTTAAATGAAAGGAGAATATCTTTGTAGCGAAGCGGTTGGTTACTTCTATGGTGAGTATCATTGATAGAGAGTCTTTGGTGTGCAAAGAAGATGTTTTTTTCCTGTGTCAGTCCGCAAAAATCAGGTCCTCTGTGCGCAAGTTTAGAGAGTGCGCTTTTTGCTTTTTGCTCGTCGTATTCCCCTAAAATTCCAAAAATTGCACACATTATCTAAAAAATCCTACAGTGATATCGTTTGGTAAGTAATCTTGAACGTATTTTACCTCATTTACCCCTAATGAGAGGGCAATTTTCTCTATAAACTCCTGATCTAGATAGTTAAAAGTATCACTCTCTCGATCTCCGTATAAGCAGTTAAAAATAAATCCTTCTTTTGCAGATTTATAGCAGTTTTGCAAAAACATCGTGGTCTCAAATCTAGTCAGTATATTTAAAGCACCACTGCAGACAATATAGTCGCTTACTGGCGGTGTCTCTTGGAGAAGATCACATTTGAGTATCTCTTGCAAAGTATTTTCTTTTGCAATTGTTACCATCTCCTCTAAAGCATCTAATCCAAGATATCTTTTTGGTTTTTGATCAAGATAGTTATAAAAGTCCCCGAAACCACAACCGGCATCTGTAAGTGTATAACGATTAAGATTGTTAGGCAAAAGTTCTATGAGTTTATCGAAACGGAGAATTTGAGTGTCTGATGAGTTCCAATTTAAACCTTTAGCACTTTGTCCATACTTTTTAATGGCGGCAAGATAAAAGGTTTTATTGTCAATTGTAGGCATCATATTTCCTATTTATAATTGTAAAAGACTTAAGTTTTTAAGATAAAAATCGCACTACTATATTCTAAAAGAAAACTGTGCAATAATAGCATAAAAAAAGAGGGATACATGGATAAAAGAAGGATTGTTTTAGGGGGTGGTTGTTTTTGGTGTGTTGAAGCAGTATACAGAAATGTTAAAGGTGTGATCTCCGCAGTAAGCGGTTATAGCGGAGGTTTACGTCCCAATCCTACATATGAGAACGTTTGTTCAGGAGCAACTGGGCACGCTGAGATAGTTGATATTGAATTTGATAATGAGGTTATCAAGTTGGATGAGATTTTAGATATCTTCTTTGCCGTACATAATCCTACAACACTGAACCAACAAGGTGCAGATAAAGGAACGCAGTACCGTTCTGTAATATATTATGCAGATGAGGAAGAAAAAACTATTATAGAAAACTCGATTGCAAAGCATCAAAAAGATTTTGCAGAAAAGATAGTGACTGAAGTGAGTCCTTTAGGAGAAGTGTATCCCGCAGAAGCGTATCATCAAAACTATTACAATTTAAATCCTATGCAGGGATATTGCCAGGTGGTTATCGCTCCAAAGCTTCAAAAGTTTATGACACACTTTCCGGAAAAGTTGGGATAAAGGTTTAAGCTTTTAAAATGGGATCATCTTTTTGAGAGATTATACCTTCTGGCGTATCAAGAGTGATCTCAATAGAGCAATGAAGATATTCCGAAGTTGTTAGCGGTGTGAAGTTTTTATCTTCAAAAGCCGCTTTTTTTGAGGCAATAATAATATTGTCTATAAGTGCGTTGCTGGCATCTAACTCTGAAGTTCCTCGAAGCTCTTCTTCAAGAAAAATTTTCACCACAGTCGCAATTTTTTGATCAAGTAAAGGGTGCTCGTTAATTAGGTTTTGTTTATTGATAGTATTGCTTGCTTCTATAACCTCTTGGATTGAATCACGAGCAAGTTGAAGCAAAACTGAACGAGCCATTACACTACCTCTATCTCTTTTTTCTCTTTATACATATTGATAAGCTTGATGATTATCATAACAGATATCACCTGAAATAAAGCCGCTAAGATAAAAGCAAAATAGTGCAGCTTATCTATGGAGTGTGCATTATAGGCCAGTGTAGCCATCGCAATTAAAAGCGTAAGGGGCATAGAGTGTGAAAGACCCATTAATACGGAATCTATAAATCCAAGGTTTTTAATAAATACGAGTGAAGCAATAACACGCATAAGTATCATTACAGCAGTGATTATTAAAGATTTAACTACAAGACCTTCCATAAAAAGTGCATCAAGGTTAAAGATCGTCCCGATATGGATGAAAAATATAGGGATTAAAAATCCAAAACCGTAGGATGAAAGTTTTTCAGGCAGTTCGTGTTTATGTTCAAAGAAACTTGGAATAAAAATACCCGCCAAAAAAGCACCAAATGCAAGTTCGAGATCAAGGTAAAGCATAGCACCGATGAGTAGAAAAAATATCCCCATAGATAAACGTATATCTTGCTCTTTGTTGTCTTCATGCGGCATCAGTGCAGTAGAAATTGCAGGAAACCACCAAAAGACAAGCTGCATAGAGCGAAAGATCACAAACATGATAAAGATAAATACTATCAGGGCAAAAATTGTCTGCACTAATCCAAAACCAATTCCTGACTGGAGTGTTGCGGAGGTGATTGTCAAGATAAAGATAGAGGCAACTTCACCGATACCTCCGACTGTCATTGAGAGTTCTAGCCAATCGGTTTTTCCGTACTCTTTTGCCAATGATGCAACAAGTCCGACGGAGATTAGAGGCAGAAGCACCATGAACACTTTTCCAAGATCAAACTGTAGAGAAAAGGCTAAGGAGAAGGTATATAAAAAGACAAGATACAGAGCTGTTTTTTTCAGGATACTAGATGGGGTTTTGAGGACATTTTTTAAATTAATCTCTGTCCCTGCAATAAACATCAGATATAAAAATCCAAACTCCGCAACGAGTTCAAAGAGGTGTTCATCGTGAATAAATCCTATATATCCGAAGATTGAACCTAGTATGATCTCAATCGGTGTTGTAGGGAGTTTAACAGCACGAGCTATAAATGGAGAGAAAATGATGATAAGTGATATTGTTATGATTAAAACAACATTATCACCTATCGTATGAGTCATTTTATTTTCCTACTTTTGTAGCGACTTCGAGATTAAGCGATTTTAGCATTTCGAGGTCTTTATTCATCTCACGTCCAGAAGTCGTAAGATAATTTCCTATTACGATTGAATTTGCACCATAATCAAAAATTTCACCTTGACGTTCACCAAACATCAGTTCACGACCACCCGCTACCATTATACGTTCTGCATCTGGTAACGTTTCACGAGTTAACTTGATAAGTTCTAGTGCTTCTTCAATATTTAGAGGATTCGGTTGTAATTGCAATGCCGGATTATGATGATAAAAATTTATCGGCACACTTGTCGGATTTAACTCTTTAAGAGAGTTTAGCATACTAATTCTATCCTCTTGAGTTTCACCAAGTCCAAAGATCCCCCCACTTATAAGTACAAGTCCAGCTTCATTGACATTTTGACATGTCTCATATCGCTCGCTCCAAGGATGAGTTGTACAGATCTCAGGATAAAATGCTTCACTAGTTTCCAAGTTATGATTATACGCTTTAATACCCGATTTTTTTAACTCTTTTAGTTGCTCAATCGAAGCAGTACCATTACAAGCGATAAGGCGAAGTTCTGGAGCTACTTTCTGTACCTCTTTTGCAGTTGAACATACAAAATCAAGTGTTTTGTCATTTAAGCCTTTATCTGCAGTTACCAGACAAAATCCTAGTGCACCTTTATCACGCGCAGCAATAGCTTCTTGTTTAATATCTTCGATCGGTTTTTGTTTATAGCGCTCAATGTCTGCTTTATAACGTACACTTTGTGAACAGAATTTACAATCCTCTTTACATGTGCCACTATTGATATTACAAATTGAGCATAAAAAGATTTTTTGACTCATTCTATTCCCTCTGAAAGGAGTACTCTTCTTCGAGTTGAAACTCCTCTTTTTTCTTTCTTGTAAAATATTTTACATCAAACTTTTCAGGCGTAATCTCTAAGAGTACACACTCTGAAGACGGTTTATTCCTTGCGCAAACCTCTCCCGGATTGAGATAAAGAGTTTTACCTTTATATTCTACCTCAAATTTGTGAGTATGACCAAATATTACTATATCCGTATCGTTAGACATATAAAAAGGCAGATGCATCAGTTTAAAAGTTGTATTTGCCAATTTAAAATAGTTCGGTTCTTGCACTAAGTTATATTTGTTATGCAAATCCACAAGATGGGCATCGTTATTTCCATAAACGGCAACGTAGCGTTTTTTTGTTTTTTTAAGATACTCTAACGTTTCCGCTTCTACAATATCGCCGGCATGAATAAAAAACTCCACACCCTCTTTAAGTAGCATATCAATAGCTTTTACGGCTCTGTTATGCTTTGTATGAGAATCGGAAATAATCCCTATTTTGATAGAATCAGAAATAGAGTTACTTCTGGTCAATCTCTTCACGAGGCGTTTTTGTTTTACATTTAACACACTCATATACCTCTTTGTTTCTAAACGTACGAGGAGCAAGTACGCCATCACAACCCTCTTGTGTACATTTTATAGTTGTCGGTTCGAATTTAGAGATAAATTTACAATCAGGATAGTTTTCGCATCCCCAAAATGGTCCGCGTCTTGAATTTTTCAGACTGAGTTTCCCTCCACAATCAGGACAAGGAGTTTCACTCACTTTTTCTTCTACCTGTATACTTTTTGTATTTTTACACTCCGGATAGTTTGCACATGCCAAAAATTGTCCGTTACGGCCATTTTTCACAACCATATCACCACCACATTTATCACACTTGTCTTCAGCAACTTCCTCTTGTTTTTCTACTTTGTTACCTTCGGCATCTACTTGTTCCGTATACTTACATTTAGGGAAACCGCTACATGCTACAAACTCTCCGAAACGTCCTGAACGAAGAAGTAGCTCACTCCCACATTTAGGGCAGTTTCTTCCAAGTGGTTTTGCCATTTTAAGTGAAACTATTTTCTCTTTACCTTCTGCAATTTTCTGCATAAATTCATCGTAAAAATCAACAAGCAGTTTTTCCCAGTCAACATCACCTTCAGCAATCTCATCGAGTTTCTCTTCCATATTCGCAGTGAAGTTAATATCAACGATGTTTGCAAAGTGTTTCTCTAAAATTTCAGTAACAGTGAATGCTACTTCTGTAGGTACGATCTGCTTTTTCTCAATGCTTACGTAAGTTCTATTTGTAAGTGTTGCAATTGTCGGTGCATACGTAGACGGACGTCCTACACCTTCAGCTTCTAGTTTTTTAATAAGACTTGCTTCAGAATAACGTGAAGGTGGTTCAGTAAAGTGCTGTTCTGGTTTAATCTTTTCAATCTCAGCTTTTTCACCCTCTTTAAGTGATGGTAGAAGTTTGTCTTTATCATCATTGCCTAGAACTTTGTAAAAACCGTCAAAAATTAGTTTTCTACCACTTGCACGGTACTCGTTTTCAGAACCGCTGAAGATGATTGATTGCTGTTCAAACACTGCATCTTCCATCTGACATGCCATAAATCTTTCATAGATCAGACGGTAAAGTTTTAATTCGTCAGCTTTTAAGTATTTACTTGCAACTTCCGGAGTAAACTGCAACATTGTTGGACGGATTGCTTCGTGGGCCTCTTGTGCACCTTTTGCTTTTTTCGTGTACACTTTAGGTTTACCCGGAAGGTAGTTTTTCCCGTAACGACTTTCGATAATACCGCGAACTGCACTTACTGCTTCACTAGCTAGGTTTAATGAGTCCGTTCTCATATATGTAATAACCCCACTCGTACCATCAGGTGTTTTTACACCTTCATACAATGTTTGCGCAAGCATCATTGTCTTTTTAGGTGAAAAACCTAGTTTTGAAGATGCTGTTTGTTGCAGAGTTGAAGTCATAAACGGAGGAGGCGTTGAACTTTTTCTCTGTTTTGTTTCAATTTTCGTGATTGTAAAGTTGTCTTTTTTTACACTTTCAACGATTGCAGCAGCAGCTTCTTTATTTTTGATAGTCAGTTTTTCTATCTTTTCATTTTTATGCTGAATAAGATTTGCTTCAATATCTGTTTTAAATGTCGTATCGATGCTCCAGTATTCTTCAGGAACAAAAGCTCTGATCTCTTTTTCACGATCAACTACGAGTTTAAGAGTAGAGCTTTGTACACGACCACCACTTAAACCTTTTTGGATTTTTGAACTTAGTAATGGGGATAGTTTGTACCCTACAATACGGTCAAGTAAACGACGAGCCTGTTGAGCATTTACCATTTTCATATCAATTTTACGAGCAGATTCTAGTGCATGTGTAATAGCACTTTTTGTGATCTCGTGGAAAACGATACGTGGAAGTTCTTCAGGATCTTTCTTTATGGCATGAGCAATATGCCATCCGATAGCTTCCCCCTCGCGGTCCTCATCGGTCGCGATATAGATAGTATCTGCGTTTTTTGCTTTGTCTTTGATCTCTTTTACTGTAGCAGCATTCTCTTTAGCTACAGAATACTTAGGTACGATAGTATGTGTATCTTCATCTATCTCAATTCCAAAACGTGACTTTGGAAGATCTCTAATATGTCCTTTTGACGCGATTACATCATAATCTTTACCTAAAAAGTTTTTAATAGTTCTAGCTTTTGCGGGTGATTCGACGATAATTAAGTTCAAATATAATCCTATATAATATAGTATAGTGTTTCAAGTGCGAAAGTTTAGCACAAAAACTTTAAATATAAAAAAATTGAAAAAAAATGTAAATTTTTCTAAAGTTATTTTTTTTAGTGTCGATTTAGTTTACATCTAGGGCAAGGAAGCCTGAAGATAAAATTAAATTGACGAGAGCGAAAGGCTCTTCCCTAAAAGGATTTATTATGGGTTTCAGAATTAATACTAACGTAGGTGCGATGAACGCACACAGAAATGCAACAATGAACAATGTTCAACTTGATAAAAGTTTACAATCACTTTCTTCAGGTTTAAGAATCAACAAAGCTGCTGATGACTCTGCTGGTCTTGCAATCGCTGACAAACTTTCTGCTCAGTCTCAAGGTCTTGGTCAAGCTATCGCTAATGCAAATGACGGTATTGGTCTTATCCAAACTGCTGATGGTGCACTTGAAGAGTATACAAACATTTTAAAAAGAGTTCGTGTTCTTGCTGCTCAAGCGGCGAATGATACACAAGATTCTACATCTCGTGGTCACATTCAAAAAGAGGTTACTGCACTTTTACAAGAAGCTAGTGATATCGCTACTACTACTAAATTTAATGGTGTTTCTCTTTTAGATGCTACAGGTGGTGCTACAGGTACATTTACATTCCACGTTGGTGCATATGCTAACGAAACACAAAATGTTGCGATCGGTACAAATACTGTATCTGCAATCGTAGGAACTGCACTTGCTGGTGTTGTTGTAAGTAACCGTAGTAAAGCAGAAGCAGCTATTTCACAAATGGATGCTGCACTTGATACAATCAACGGTAAAAGAGCGACTTTAGGTGCTGCGCAAAATAAACTTGAATCAACTGTTAGAAATATTTCAGTTACTCAAGTAAATGTTACTGCTGCTGAATCTCAAATTCGTGACGTTGACTTTGCTGCTGAATCTGCAAACTTCAACAAAAGAAACATTTTAGCTCAATCTGGTTCTTATGCTATGAGTCAAGCTAATGCTGTTCAACAAAACGTATTAAGATTATTACAATAGTCTTAACCGTATCTACTAAGGCTACTTCGGTGGCCTTAGCTATTAATTTAAAACAAGTCCAACTTTCCTTAGTTTAAAAACTCCGTTATTTTTTCTTCATAAATAGTTACAACTTCCATCATTTCGTCAATAATAAGTTTATTAATATTCTCTATATGTTTATTTTGTTCTTTTAACTCTTTGGTATTAAAAAGATCAAAGATTAAAGGCATGGAATAACTAAAGAACTGGTCATAAATATCGATTAGGTTTGCAGTTGTGATAGTTGGCGGTTGAAGAATATCCAACATCAGAGATATTAATGCATGCAGGTAGTGATTTGCATGTAAAAATTTCTTTTCTTGAAAAGTTGTAATGATATGTTTGACAGAAGTAACAAACTCTAGTTTTTTCGCAATTTCCTTGAGCTCATCTGATGATAAGTTGTCATTTGAGTAAGATTGAAATAGGTCCATTATTTCAGCATGTATCTCTTTTTTATCATAAGATCCCAAACTATCGCTTAGTTGTTCGAAATTTTTGAAAGGTTCTGTACCACTAAAGTATGCACCTTCACTTAAGTTATAGATTGTTTGAGTTTCATTTTTAACATGTGGAATGATATTGTTGAGATTTAAAATAGAACCGTAAAACGTAGGATTAGTATAAACAGTTTTCTCTAAATTTCCTGGAACATTAAAAAATGAGCCTGCGAGAGAGATATTCGTCTGAGATTCTTTAATCTTATTAAGATCTACAGTTTTACTATGAATATGAGATGAAACATGAGTTTGTCCATCTTTTGTAATTGCTAGGTCAACACCTAAAAGGTATATTTTGTCAAAATTCAATAATGCAGAATGAACCACTGATGTTGAACCGACACACGAACCGTTGATAGAATCAAAACCTTTATGGTAATTTGTTTGATTTTCTTCATAGATATACACATTTGTTTTGACAAAGTGGTCAATAATATTTTGTTGTACAAAACTGCCGGCGAGTAAAATACTGTTATTTAAAAAGTTTTTCGTTTCAAAACCTTCAAAGTGTTTTGCAGAAATTGCGAAGCCGTCCAAATGTGTCACAATGTCAGGTTTTATATTATATTCATGTAGTTTTTTAAGTACGGCCGAGACAGCTATAATGATAAAACTATCTTGATTTTCTTTCAGCCAGTCTATATGTTTTTCAAAAGATGGTCCAGCACCGAGAACTATACAGGGTTTTTCACTTAAAGAAGATTTTTTGAATTGCTTTGATAAATTGATAAATTTATAGTTATTTTTAATGTATTCAAGCGGTCTTAAATATTTCATAAGTCTTGTCTTATATGGGAAGACTGAAAAGGCTTGAGATGCTAAAGAGTGTTTGATAAAATCAAATTTTTCTTTAGAATGTGCAGGAAAATAAGAGTATTTCAAAAATTTGTTTCTGAAAAAGCTCAGTTGTAAAAAAAGTTGAAATTTTCGTGTAAACTGCTCCTCTTTTTCTTGTATAGAAAAAGAGAGTTTCCCTTTTATTTTATAATACGGAGTTGTAAAAAGCGAAAGACGAAACAGCTCTAAATCATCTTCAATAATGAAATACTCTTCAGCATGAATTTTTTTATCAACTTGCAGAATATGGAGCCCTAAACCGACACCAATAAAAATGAATTTTTCGATCTCATTCATAGTCGCATTTTTAGGCAAGTTATCGATATAGTATGTCATTAGGGGATAAATTCCTTCTGCTCCTTTGGCAGTATCTAAAAAAGAATCTTTTCCTTGTTCATAATTATAATAAAGACCAAAACCTTCAAAGAGATAAGAATTTTTATCGAAATTAACAAGAGAAGTTAACTGATCAGACACTTGGATGCTATTGGTATTATATAAAAATTGACCGCTTTTTAAATCTACAACATCAAAATATTTATTTTGATATTCTAAGGCGTACTTCTCTTGATAAAGACCATGATTGATTCCATCCTCAAGTATTTTGATCTTATTAAATACGTCAGGATGGTTTTGAGCTAAAAATTCACTGTTTTTTGTGTAACGTTCTAAAGCTTTATTTTCTATATCATTCATTGATTGTTTCCTTCGAGAGCTTTGTGTAAATAATTCTGATAAACAGATATCAGTTCAACAAGATGTTGTTTAAAAAGTTGATCTATATGCTGAAAATCTTCCTGGGGTATTTTTGGATTGTTTAGATAGTCATAGATAAAGTTAAGGATATAGTATAAATAACTATCTAATACACGAGCTAATTCATATTTATAGAGATTTTCATCCCCAGTGATTAACTGTTGTATTGTTTTAACATAGGAGAGCGGTGTTGTATTATTCGGTTTAATATTTTGTAATTGTGATTGAAGCTTTTTACAAAATTTTAGTTTTCTTTTAAGGGATTTTAGTTCATTTTCATTGAGTGAATGGAGTGTGTGTGCTTCAAGAAGTGTTTTAAGCTCTCTCTCTATTGACTCCGGTAAATCAGGAAGATCTTTTAACTCTTTAAACGTCAAAGCTTGTGTTTTTTGGAAATAAGCACCATCACTAAGATTATAAAACTGTTGAGATGGTTTTACAATAGTCGCAAAATAATTATTTATTAGATTGACGGAAGTAAAGAAGTGCGGTGTCGTAAAAACTTTTTCTCTCTGATTCCCTTTTATCTGGACGAGGTCATCATAATACGAGAGTGTCTCATTTGTGTCATTTTGAAAAGAGTCTTTTAATTCTAAAGTTTTTTCATGAATATGTGTATTGATATGACTAGAACCCGTTTCGTTATCTACTGCCAAATCAAGTCCTAAAAAATAGAGTTTTTGTACTTTAAGAACAGTAAGTAAAAGATATCCTAAGGAACCGACGCAGGAAGATGAAACATTTAAAGCATCTGTTTTATATGCAGAACCTGCTTCAAAAACATAAATATTTTCTTTGTTTAATAACGAGTATACTTTTCTTGATGCATGAGCAGATAGAAAAATAAGTGAATTATCTAAAAAAGAGAGAGAGTCTAATCTTTCAAATGGAGTGGCACTAATCTCAAATGGATCAAGATGTAAAACAATGTGCGGCTGAATTTGATACTTCTCAAGGAAGTTCAAAGAGGAAGAAACAGCAACTATGATGAACTTGTCTTTATTTTGTAAGAGTGCATCTATATTTTTTTGCAGTGATGGTCCACTGGCAATGAATAAGAAGGGTTTGTTTTGAAAATACTCAGTATTGAAATTGAGATTTTTTTCAATAATCGAATATCCTTGAGAAAATGTTTCTAACGGTATAGATAGGGTACGAAGATAGTTGTGAAATAAAAATTTCAGTTCAGCTTGACTTGAAAGTGCCAAATAAAAATGATTTGCTTTTACTTCTGAATGACTGAGTAATTGAAAATATTTTATATAGTGGTTAAAGTAATAAGACTCTTTTAAAAAGTTTTCACAAATATGGGCAAATTCCGAATCATCTTCAAAAATAGCAAAAAAAAGCTTTGCTGTTTTTGCTAAATTTTTATAATTGATGCAAAAAAGAGATAATCTAAAGAGTTCTAAATCATCTTCAACTATAAGATACATTTTTGCTTGTATATGTTCTGCAATTGCTTCAATATGTAAACCGAGTCCGACACCGAAGAAAATATATTTATCTATTGTGTTTAAAAGTTTTTTTTCTCTTTGGTTGGTTATGTGAATAATATCTGCAATGTAAGGCAGATGTGACTCTAGAGGATCTTTTGTTTGGAGTTGTTTAAAATCTTTAATCTCATCTTCCGTGTAGTCTTGTCTGATAAAAGCCTCAAAACAGTTGTTTTCAGTACTGTAATCTACACTATGCAAAGATTTTTCAGTATGGTAAGAAGTTTGTTTGTCATAAAGAAATTTTTGGGTTGCATGCTCCAATACATCAAAATTATCGTTTTCAAAAATAAGCTCATATTTTTCTTTATAATGGCCGTTTTCAACAGCAATGTCAAATGCAGAAAGCTTTTCAAATACTTTTGGATGATGTTGTTGTAAATATTCTATATTTTCATGAAAGTTTTGTGCTACTTTTGCATTAATATCTGTCAAATCCAGCTCTCTTTAAAATGTTGTATAAACTCTTCTAAAATCTCTAAAAGATTGTTTGTTAAGTGTAGCTGTATCTCATCTATATTTGGATTGAACTCTTGTGTATTGCATGCATCAAAGATAAATCCATATACAAATTTGAGATAGTGTTCAAGTAATATTGAAAGCACTTCACACTCTTTTTCATCACACAAGCAAAGATCGTTCTTAAGTTGTATAAGGGCACTGAGAAATAGTTCTTTAGTAGCATAATGTTCAGATGAAAACAGTTTTAGTATTTCGATTTTTTCTTGAGTTTTTTCTGCAATTGTAGAAAGGAACTTTTGTTCCTTTTGAGTCAAAGATTGGGCACTGTTTCGGATAAAAAGCTTTTGTAGCTCTTCGAGTGACTTTTTCGAGTGCTTTTGCAGCTCTAAAGATCCGGAAGAAACCGCTATAGTGTTTTGTAGTTTTGCACCGTCATTGAAGTTATAAATATTTTGATACGGCTGTTTGAGTCCCAAGGAAATTTCATTCATAGCATTAACAGAAAGAGAAAAATTAGGAGTTGATTTGACGAGTGGTCGCAGATTTCCTTCTAATTCTATAATGGAATCACGAAAACTGAGAGTATCATCTTTTTGTTGTGCATCAAGTGTATAAGTATAAGCATCACTATGAGTTTTTAATGTTGTTTGTTCAAGTGCTAGATCAAGTCCGATAAGAAAAATTTCTTTAAATCCAAGAGCAACTAAAATAAGGTAAGTTGATGAACCTGCACAAAAAGCACTTAACTCTCCAAAACCTTGCTTGTAATTGGTACCGCTTTCAAAGAAAAAGAGCTTCTCTTTGTGAAACATAGAGACAATTTTTTGTGGTGTTTTAGCACTAAAGAGTAGTATAGAATCTTGGATGAATGCTTTGTTCTCAAGTTTTTCAAAATGAACGGCACTACGTTCAAAACCGTCAAAATGGGTGATGATGTCAGGTTTGATATTTGCTGTTTCTAAAGTTCTTAGTGTTGCCGAAAGGGCTACAATGATGTACTGGTCTTGATACTCTTTTATAAACTCAATGTTTTTATCTAAGGATGGACCAGGAGCGATTAAGAACACACTTTTGTTTTGAAAATACTCATTAAGTTGTTGCGCTGTTAAGTTTATAAAATTATAGTTTTTTTGCAGGTACTGAAGCGGCTGCGTATACTGTTTTAAGATCGAAGAGTAAAAGAAATTTAGATGTGATTGAGTTACAACAGTTGTATGAAACTGCTTAACTTTATCATCAGAATGAAAAATAGATTCGAAAAATTTTATATACTGATTGTAATAGAAAGCTTCATCTAAAAATTTTTTTGTGATGATTTCAAACTCACTTTTGTCTGAAGCAATAGCAAATAAAAGTTTTGCTTTATCTGCTAGTTCAAAATATTTTGTTGTAAACAAAGAGAGACGAAAGAGTTCAATGTTGTCTTCAATGATGAGGTAAAATTCAGCATTTATTTTCTCAGCGATTGGATTAATGTGTAAACCAGTGCCGAAAAAGATAAATTTATATATTTTTTCAAGCTCTTGATTTTTTGTTTTTTCAAACAGATCAAAAACAAAATCGTATCCTTTCGTCTCTGGTGTTTTTGGCAGAACTTTAAAGGTTTCAAACACATTTTCATTTTTTTGAAAATTGACACTTTCCTGCATGATTTGAATGAGCTGTTGACTTTGTTGTTGATAGAGGTAATTATTGGAGTGTAAGTTGAGAATATCAAAACCACCGTTTTCATAACTTAATGTAAAATTTTCAGCGATATTGTTTTGACTTACATAATGCTCGTAAGCTAGAAGTTTTTCGTAAATCGCACGATGGTTGATCTGCAGGTATTGGACATTTTTTTGGAAGTTTTGGACTATAATTTCATTAATGTCAGTCATATTTAGTCCTTTAGTGGTTCTGATGAATTATTTTCAATAAGAATCTGTGCAAACTTAAAATCTAGTAGCGTATCTATATCTACAGAAGATTCTTGATCCATGACGTATGCAAAAATGTTGTTTTGTAAAAAGAAACTTTTGGCTTCAAGAAGTTTGTCAGTTGTAGCTATATATATTGCTCCATTAAGTCTATAGTATGTCGGTAAATCCTGACTTCTTTTATTTAAAAGATCACTCTGTAAAAATTGCTCCATAGTTTTATCTTCCGGGAGAGTATTAGACCAAAGAGGACTATGCTCCATTTCACATACGCTAATAACAGCATCTGCATTTTTTGCGTTGAGCAATTCTATTGCTTCATCTATATGTTTAGCAGTTCTTAGGGGAGAAGTTGGTTGCAGCAATACTATATAGTCGTATTTGGATACACTTTCAATAGTGTGCTTCAGTGCATCAAATGTTGTAGCAGTATCACTTGCTAAATTATCTGGTCTTTTAATACATTCTACACCATAACTGTGTGAAACGTCTAGGATTTCATCATCATCACTGCTTACTATAACTTTGTCAATATATTTACTCTCAAGAGCTGCTTCAATGCTCCAAGCAATAAGTGGTTTACCTGATAAGTCTAAAATATTTTTTCTCGGAAGCCTTTTGCTACCCCCTCTAGCCGGGATAATTGCTAAAAAAGTTTTGCCTTCAAGCATTAAAATATCTCGCCATATTCAGTTTGTGCCTGTTCGAAATCACTCATACGACCGATATCTAGCCAATATTCATGAATTGGAAAAGAAATGGTTTTTAGATCATCTTTAATAAGCTCTTCGAAAAGTGTAGGCATATCATAAAACTGATCCTTTGGAATGTATTCAAAAACTTGGGGAGAGAGTACATAAATACCTGCATTGACAAAAAATTTATGGATAGGTTTCTCTTCTATAGCAGTGATACGGCTTCCATCAGTCTCTATAATTCCATTTAACGTTAAAATTTTATCCATTCAATAACTCCAGCTATGTTCTGTGTAAATAGCAATATTAATTCCACAAAAAAAGTTACAGATTATTTACAACTTGCCGATATAGTTCTTATATATAAAAAGGAGTTTATTATGGCAACTATATCTTCACTTGGTGCAGGAGCTGGTGTATTAACACAAGATGTACTTGATCAGTTAAGAAAAGCTGATGAATCACAGTGGGTTACACCGATAGATTTAAGCCTCGCATTAGAAAAAGACAAACAAAGTGCGTTAGATGTTTTAATGGCTAATATGAAGAACGTGTATGATGCTATGAATGAACTTGCGACAAATACTCTTTATGATGAAAGATCTGCCACAGTAACGGGAACATCGGTTGCAGTAACGGCTGCAGCAAATAGTGACATTCAAGATTTTTCATTGAATGTAATCAACCTTGCTACAAAACAGATCGAACAATCGGGTAGTTTTGCGGCAACGACAGATACGGTTGCGACAGGTGCAGGTAGTTTAAACCTTAATATTGACGGGCAAGATTTTACAATCAACTACGATGCGACGACTACTTTGGATGATTTGAAAAATCAGATTAATACAGTTGCAGGGACAAAGATTGATGCGACAATTGTTCAGGTGGCAACAGGTGACTTCAGACTATTTATGAGTTCTGTAGACACTGGTACTACACAAGATATTACACTAACTGATACAAGTGGGTTATTATCGGGTACACAACTTACAACAGGTTCAAGCGTTGTACAAACAGCAGTTGATGCAAACTTTGAATTTAATGGTTTAGCAATGACAAGAACTAGTAACAATATTACGGATATTGTTACTGGATATGATATTACACTGCAGTCAACAGGTTTATCAACTGTATCTGTACAACAAAATCGTGATGAAATTCTTTCAAGAATTGATAGTTTTGTTGAAAAATACAATACTGCAATTGACGAGCTTACAAGTTTGACAAAAAGTTCTACTGACTCTGAAACAAGAGGGATATTCTCAGGAGAGAGTTTAATTAGAAACCTACGTTCAGATTTACAAGATATGTTAGGAACGGTAGGCGGTGGTGTCGGTAGCTTATATGACTATGGTTTTGATGTTGATAAAGATGGAAAACTTACTGTTGATAAAACTGTTATCAATGCTCAGATGGATGCAAACATTAGTAATTTTGAAGCATTTTTTTCAGGCGGTGTTTATGATAACGGTAACGGAACAACGACGACACTTACAGGTGCATTTGATGAATTGACGACACAGCTTGGTCAATATACACAGACAAATGCTTTCTTGTCACAATTCGATCAGAGTATCACAGACCAAATATCTACACTTAATGATAGAAGAGAATCTGTAGTTGCCAGACTTGATTCGAAGTATGAAATGTTAGCAAAACGTTATGCAGCATACGATTTAATGATGACACAGATAAATAATGCGTCAAATGCATTTATACAAATGGTAAATGCACAATACGCTGCAACACAAAGCTAAAAAAAGTTAAAGTATTGGTTGGATTGACCGATATATAAAGCATAGGATATGAAAAAAAAAGAAGGATCTAAAATGTATGGAAATGCAGCTCATAATATTTACGCTCAAAATAATGTTCAAGTAGAATCACCTGCAAAGTTAATCGCTATGTTGTATGAAGGTATTCTAAAATTTAATACACAAGCAAAGAATGCTATGAAAGACGGTAATATTGAAAAAAGAGTATATTGGACAAACCGTTCTATAGCAATTGTGACAGAATTAATCTCTATACTTGACTTCTCACACGGTGATGTCGCAAAGTATCTTGAGGGTCTTTATAACTACCAAATTCAACTTTTGACAGATGCAGGTCTTAAAAACAATGAAGCAAAACTTGATGAATCTACAAATGTGTTTCGCGGGTTGTTAGAAGCGTGGAGAGAAACTACGAATGTGGCTTAATCAGTTAAAAATAGCGGTAAGTCAAAAAGATATGGACCTTTTAGGTTCTTTGCTTGCAGACATACCGAATTTAACTGATAAAGAAGAGCTTGACTCGGCAATTGTTTTGCTGGCTCAGGCAAAAGAGATTATTCAAGAACTACAAAATGAAACAGCTGCTTCAATGAAGCAAATCAAAAAAAATTTAGAATTTTTAAAATCTACAGAGACTACACAGCCGCATAGATTAGATGTTAAGTCTTAAGAGGCTTTTTCTTTATTCCAAAATGTAAACTTCTAATAGTATAATCAGTTACCACTGCACCTTTTCTCATTGTAAGTATATGTTCTATTGCATCGGCAATATCGCTGGCAAGCAGTTTTGCATTTTCATCATCAGATACATCAAAATGCAGATCATCATAAAAAGCACTCTCAGTCATATCGGGATTGATGTTTGTAATACTGAGTTCAGATTTTCTGGTTTCCTCAAAAAGAGCATCGCTGAAAGCTTTGAGACCTGCTTTGGTTGCACTATAAACGCCTGCAAACTTACTAGAACGCAGGGCTTCAATTGAATTGATGTTTATAAGATAGCCGCTGTTTTTTTTGAGTGAACGGAGCGTTGCATTTGTCAGGAGCATAGGTGCAGTAAGATTTAAAAAAGTCATTTGCGTAATTGTTTTGGTATCTAGTTCTTCATGCGGTGCAAATTTTCCAAAGCCTGCACAGTTTATAAGAATATCGACATCTTCTACTTTCAACTTTTCAACCAATGAATTTGTCTGTTTTTCATCACTGAGATCGCATTTAATAGCTTTAAAATTATATTGACCAAAGAGCGCTTCATCAATATCTCTGCTAACACCGATCACCTTATAACCTAACGCTAACAATTTTTTTGTTATTGCATAACCGATACCACTACTTGCTCCCGTAACTATTGCGTTTTTCATTACTTTTCCCTATACTACTCTTATGAAAAATATTTATATCACAGACTTAGACCATACATTCCTGCGAACAGATTTATCTGTAAGTGATTATACTAAAAAAATATGGAACTCTTATGAACAAGATTCCATTATATCCATTGCAACGGCAAGAACATATAAAAAAACGATGCAGTTTTTACAAGGAGTTAGTATTAATGCACCGATGATCCTTCTTGACGGTGCTTTGATAGCGACTGTGGATAAAAAAATAGTAGATACAAAGTTTGTTTCAAAAGAGATGGCGGATGTGATTATTGATGAAGGTGCTAAATTAGGTATATATCCGTTTGTACTTTCTTTACTCGATCAAGAGTTAAATGAATCGTTTACTTACTCGTTTACACTGAATAGTTATCAAACAGAAATATTAAAACGTTATGCTAACGACGACCACACACAAGGTTATAAAAACTTACGTGCGATGGAAGATAATTTTAAAATTGTGTATATGGACGATGAAGAGATTTTGATAGAGCTCAAAAACAGAATTGAAAAAGTTTTCGGAGATGAATTAAAATATATCTTGGCACCTGAAGCATACATGGGATGCTATTTTTTAACCATATTACATAAAGATGCAGACAAAGCACACGGGATTGAAAGTGTGAGCGAAGCGGCAGGTTTTGATCTCTCCAGGTTAAGTGTTTTTGGAGACAATTTAAACGATATCGGAATGTTTGATTTGGCAAAAGTCTCTATTGCAGTTGCTAATGCTCATAACGATGTTAAAAAAATGGCAAATGTAGTACTGCCTCATACCAATGATGAAGATGCCGTGGCAAAATATCTAGAAGGACTAAGAGATGGATAGGGAATCAAATATTATACCGATGATAATCATTGCAACGCTGTTTTTTATTTTTGGATTTGTAACTTGGCTAAACGGTTCTCTGATTCCATTTTTAAAAGTCTTATGCGATCTCAATGAATTCGAAGCTCTGTTTGTAACTTTTGCTTTTTATATCTCTTATACCGTCATGGCATACCCCATGTCATATTTGCTAGAATTGACAGGATATAAAAGAGGGATGATACTGGGGCTTTTAGTCATGGCTATAGGAAGTCTTCTTTTTATTCCCGCAGCTTTTATGAGAGAGTTTGGAATTTTTTTGCTTGCTCTTTTTGTACTAGGGACGGGACTTACTATTTTACAGAGTGCTTCAAATCCTTACATTGTTTTACTCGGCCCAATTGAAAGTGCTGCAAGACGTATCAGTATTATGGGACTTATTAATAAATCAGCAGGGGTATTGGCACCAATAGTGTTCACAGCATTGATTCTTTCAGATATGCCGCTTGTAGAGAATTTACAAGCCTCTAACTTAGACACCTTGTCGCAAAAGCTTGTTACACCCTATATTGTAATGGCATCTATTTTGGTTGCACTTATAGTATTTGTCTTTTTCTCCCCTTTAAAAGAGGTTGAATATGAAGAGGATGATACTTACGATCATGTAAGCGTATTTAGATTCCCCCATGTAATACTTGGTGCAATTGCATTATTTTTTTATGTAGGGATCGAAGTGATAGCAGGCGATACCATAGGATTATATGCGCAAAGTTTAGGTGTGGCAGATGCAACGACACTGACATCTTATACAATGGCATGTATGGTTGTGGCCTATCTATTCGGTGTCGTAGCGATTCCAAAACTGCTTTCACAGAAAAATGCTTTGGCAGCTTCATCAGTTTTGGGAATAGGGCTTGTTTTAGCAGTAGTATTTACTCCTAAAGAAAGCCATGTGCTCATGGAGAGTATTCCCGATACTGTTTTGTTTGTAGCATTGCTTGGACTTTCAAACGCTTTGGTTTGGCCAACAATCTGGCCCTTAGTTTTAGACGGACTTGGGCGTCATACTCCAAAGGCCAGTGCTTTACTTATTATGTCGATAGCAGGCGGTGCACTTCTGCCGCTTGCTTTTGGTAGGATTGCTTTGTACACAGGAGATATGCAGCAAAGTTATTTACTTGGAATTTTTTGTTATCTGATTATACTGTTTTATGCACTTAAGGGACATAAGATAGGAAGAACCTAAAAAAGTATTCTCTCTAAAAGCCAAAAAGAAGAGACACTGCCGATTGTATAAGCAACGGCAGTATCAAATTTTTTCTCCGCAAGAAATTTATATACTGCTTTTAATACTATAGAAGCCGCTACAATAAAGATAATCTGCCCCAACTCTATCCCCAGATTAAATGAAAAAAGTGAAAGAGGAATTTCATCATGCGGAAGTCCTATACTTGATAAACTTGAAGAGAATCCAAATCCGTGAACAAGCCCAAATATAAATGCAACAACTCCCAGATGTTTTTTTGTAAATGTTTGACGCTCCAGCATAATCTCTTTTGCTAAAAATAATATACTTAAAGCAATCATAGCTTCTACATAAGAGGTGTTGATGGTAGCGATTCCAAGAACACCAGAGATTAATGTAATTGAATGAGAAAGGGTAAAGGCTGAAATCGTATAGAGCAGTTTTTTGAAAGTAGTTGAGAGGATTAAGAGTCCCATAACAAAACTCAGGTGATCAAAACCTTCTAAAATATGCAAAATTCCCAGTTGTACATACTCTAAAAAGAGTTTCCATTTAGAACTTTGTTGATCGATTTTCATAAAGGGTGTTGTTGAACGTAAAAGAGATTTATATATGTTCTCACTATTTTCATAGCGAACAAGTACACCTCTGTCACTTGATACGAGTCCTTCAACCCAAATTCTGGAATTTTGCAATCCATTACTGCCGCAGTTAAGTTTGTAAGTTCTTATGATAAAACCGTTTTCTATAATTTTCACAGTTGGAGAGAGTTGTGCACAATGTGAAGGATAGTTGATACTGATATCTTCTCCTCTGGTGTCTGAAAGCGGTTTTTTGTATACCACATCAATTGTTTTATCATTGTTTTCATACAGGTTAAAAAATGAAAGACCTGTTTGATGCGCTTTGAGAAAGGTTGTTAAAAGTGTGAATAAAAGAAGAGAGCGAAAAAGATACATCTATTTCTGTTCTTTGATAATATATTTGTTATATAGTTTTGCATATTCTTGCTGGGCATTTTTAGTGAAAAACTCTTTTTTATAGTTTTCATAAACAATATCTTCTACCTCTTCAAAAGGATAAGGCTTTTCAGCTTTTTTGTTGCTAATGAAATAGATATTTTCATCAGAACCGTTTTGAATCGGTTCACTCCAAAATCCCTGTGCCAAATGAGAAAGTTTAAAAGCCGTATATTTTCCAAATTTTTCTTCTAAAAGTTTGGGTGTATAGTTTTTATAACTCTTAGCAATTGAGATGAGATCAGAGACTTTAGAGAGTTTTTGTATTATCTTTCGATCTGTTTTTGAGCCAAGTGAGATGGTATAGAGATCGAAAGATTGCAGGTGACTGTAATCATTTAGATGCGAATTGTAAAATTCTTTGAGCTGCTCTTCTGTAGGTTCTTCGAATTTTTTATCCGTATTAATAAGATAAGCTGCTTTTTCTAGAAGCAGTTTGCTAATCTGTTTATCTTCTTTGTAAAGTTCTAAGGAATATGCCTCTGCAAGTAAAATTTTCTGATACTTTAAAAGCTCTAATACTAGTTCTGGGTCTTGTAATTTTGTTGCTTTTTGAAGTGCTTTGAGTTCATAGTTTTCAATAGTGATCACAGTCTCTTTTTGAGTAGCTGGCGATTCTTGATAATAATCGAAATAAAGATAAGCTAGGGCACCTAAAAGTAAGAAGTGCAGAAGGGGTTCTTTAATGGTTGTTTTTATTAAATTCAGCATACGTAAGTATATAAATTGTATAATAAATCCCATATTAAGCAGGGGTGTTGTTAATGATCTTAGTTACCGGCGGAGCAGGCTATATCGGTTCTCATACATGTATAGAGTTACATAATGCAGGACATGACTTTGTGGTATTTGATAATTTTTCTAATTCATCTTCAGAGAGTTTAAACAGAGTTGCAAAGATTATAGGAAAAGAGATAAAACTTGTAGAAGGGGATATTCGTGATTCTGCGGCACTGCAGCAGGTTTTCGACAATTATGATATTGAATCAGTGATCCATTTCGCAGGGCTTAAAGCGGTAGGTGAGTCGGTTGAGATGCCTTTAGAATATTATGATAACAACATAGTCGGTACTTTGCATCTGTGTGAAGTGATGAAAAAAAATAACTGTAAAAAGATTGTTTTTAGTTCTTCTGCAACTGTTTACGGCGATCCCCATACAACACCGATTAAAGAGGACTTTCCTCTTTCAGCTACAAACCCTTATGGGAAAAGCAAACTCTTTATTGAAGAGATATTACGTGATTTGTATATCTCGGATAATGAATGGAAAATAGTATTATTACGTTATTTCAATCCCGTAGGGGCACATAAATCTGGATTAATAGGTGAAGATCCAAATGGAATTCCAAATAATCTTATGCCGTTTATTGCGCAAACAGCTGTAGGCAAACGTGAGCATTTAAGTGTATTTGGAAATGACTACGATACGCATGACGGTACGGGTGTCAGAGATTATATCCACGTTATTGATCTCTCAATGGGACACGTGAAAGCGATAGAAAAAATTAATAGTGTAGAGAAAGTTTTAACAGTTAATCTCGGAACAGGTAAAGGGTATTCTGTTTTAGATATGGTGCAAGCATTTGAAAAAGCATCAGGTAAAGAGATACCGTATAAAATTACTCCAAGACGCAGCGGTGATATAGCAAAATGTTTTGCCGATCCGAGTTATGCCAAAGCGGTTTTAAACTGGGAAGCGACAAGAGATGTGAATGAGATGTGTGAAGATAGTTGGAGATGGCAGGTCAACAATCCAAACGGATATAAAAATGACTAGAGTTACTTGCACTCTAGTGTAATAGTCGCCTCTTTCACATGTTTATATTGAAGAGTTATAGTATTGCCGTCTTGTAAAAGCTTCATTGCTTTTGGAGACGATTTTATGCGACATTCTTTATCGACGTGCATAGTGAGATCTAAATCAACATAAGAACGAAGCTGATAGCTTTTTGTCGTATTTGTTTCTTTGTAGTTTAGAAGTTTACCGTTACTTGAAACCATATAGATTTTATTTGTATCTTTCGATGTGAGTCTAAGCAGATGTTTTTGTGTTTGATCCAAACTGACATAGGTGTGATTCTCAAACTGAGTTATTCCTATAGTACCTTGCGAATTTTTCATATCTATGGCCTGAGTAAAGTCTTCAAAACGGATGGTTTTAAGATCCTTCATACCGTTAATAAGCCAGTTATTCCCTTCATTTGCCATAGAAACTTCATACATATCCATAACTTTAGGAATATACTCTGAAGTATAGATAGGCATCACATCTTGTTTCAGTGCCCAGTTAAAGACATACTTTAAAGCTTCTAATGATGCACGCTTTGAACCTGAGTAAAGATGGTAATAGATATCTATTGGTTTAAAACGTCTTGGCGAGTTTGTTAGTTCAAACGTTTGTGTTACACGTTTAAAGCCCCAAAATGGGCCAAGCCAGTCATTTGTAAACACATTTTCGTTTTGTGCTCCTGTATAAACTTGATAATAATCGCCACGTTTAATACCATAAGGGGCAATACGGCTCATCCAAGGGTGTATTTTTGAGATAGTTGTATCTCCTCCATTAATTGCTAAAATATGGTGTTTATAGATAAACTCTAAAGCATTCTCTCTCGGAGCACAATCCCCACTCCAAAAAATAGTATTTGCTTTTGGCAGTTTGTTTTTCGGCAGATATTTTTCATTGATATTATCAAGCGTAACTTTGAGTTCTCTATTGAGAGAAAATTGATAGTTTGGAACTTTGAGCCTATATTCAGGTGCTAAATTGTCATCAACTATTTTCCCCCAAAAAAATGGGTGTGTAAATGTATGAGATGCAGGTTCTACATTTTTAAGTGCAAAGATTTTTTTTGTAATCTTGAGAAGCTGTGGAGAGAGCTCTGGAAATAAGCCGTTTGGATCGACTTCGGCACCGATGATAGAAACAGAGTGGGGGATTTGATATTTTTTGAGAATTTGATTTAAAATTACATCCCCTGAAAACTCACCAAAATCACCTTCGACTCTATTCATAATCCCATCACCATCAATGTGTGTAAAAAGTAAACGTTTCCCATTCTCAGTAGTAGGATCGGCAACAGGCAGTTTTTTTAATTTGAGTGATTGTTCAAAAAATTGAAACGGGTTTATTGTCCAAATTTCTTCTTGATCGAAATCAGTTAAATATGCTTCATCAACAATATATCCACCCCATGATGTTATCGCTGCTGGTGTTGAAATTTTATCATTTTGATATTGGTAAGTTAAAAGCTTTCGTGCATCTTTTACATGAATAAGTACGGAATTAAAAGACATAGGGGGGTCTATCTCAAAATCGAACATTGTGTCTTTTTTGATAATAGAACTTTTTTGTGTATTATTCTTTTCAACATTAATACCTAGTAGATCAAGTTCATTGCCTTGGAGTTCAAAACCAAAGTTACCGACAAAAACAAATTTGATATGTTGTTTTTTCAATTCAAGGAGCCATTTTAAAAATTTTTCCGGATCTTTTACATAGTTCTCGGTCCAAATGACTACACCTGAGTATCTGTGTAGAGAAGAGGGATCGGGTAAGTTTTTATTAATGTCGGAGAACTTTTGTATATAGCCAAGGTATTCAAAAACAGTAGCTCCATTTCTATGGGCACTCTGTAGCGATTTGTCTAGTTTGCTCTCATCAACAAGCGTTAAAATTTCTCTTTGTATAGCATTTTTAGAACTTTTTCCGTAGGTGTCGAGTGCTTTATTGGAAACATACGGGATAAACCTTTTGTCCTTTAGTTTTGCAACAAGTGCATCAGCACCATCTAGTGTAGGAAGATAATCAACGGCAATGATGTCGAGGTTATATGATTTGATTTTATTTAAATACGTGTCAAGCCACTCCCTCGAACTGTCATTGACATCCGTATACTCCAGTTTTTCCCCTTGAAGCCCTTTGTAATAAGATTCAAATAAAACAGCATTTATTGAATCATGAATATCATCTATAATCTCAAATCCACGGTTTACGACCAGTTTTGCATCTGGATAGCGTGTATGAAATTCACGGATAAAAGAAATTAACGATTGTTCACATTGTTTTTTCTCTTGCATAGTTTTGGCATAGAGATGGTAAGAGTCCAGAGTGTCAAAAAAGAAGTTTTTAAATCCTCGTTTTAGCAATGGTTCAATCTGTTTTGCAAAGATGAATTCCTGATATTTTTGGTTTCTAATATCAAGAACATCACTTTTCCAAGCACTGTTTTCTGCAACGATCCATGAAGTATTTATAGCTTTTGCAGTTGTAGTGTTACGATCAACCTCTCCAATACTTATGTATGCATAGATATTTTTTTTGTAAAGTGAAAAGCCATGAGTATAGGTATTTATGTGCTCAGGTTGTACAATAATATAGTCATGAATACCGACTAGAGGATAAGAAAGATCTTCCCCATAATAAACAATGGCACTTTTATCTTCTAAAGATGCTGATAAAGAGGTAATAAAAAATATTAAAAGAAATATAACTTTTTTCAAACTAAATTTCCTTACTTAGAGTATACATAAATTGATAGTTGATATAAAATTCAAGAATTTTACCTCCGATACCATTAACTGAATCGCTGTAAGAAACACCTATATTCATATGATCTTGATGAAATGCTTTTCCACCGATACCGGCATTGAGACCAAAAGTAAAATCGTTGATATCGGAGTTATAATAAGGATAAATTTCAAAATAAGGGTGCCATACTCTAGTGTAGAGGTTTCTATTCATCTCTCCATAAGAAAAGTTCATTCCTATATTGTAAAAGTTATTTGGAAGTACTTGATACGGTTCAATCTGTAATGTGTCAATAATACCGTGGGTAGCTGATGTTTCATTATAAATTCCTCTATCGTAAAATACACCGATTCGCATATCCGGATATCCATTACGAAGTTGTCTGTTCACACTAATGTTGAAATATTTCCCTTTACCGAGGTCTACATTGTCCTGAGAGTAAAAACGGCTGAATTCATATTTTGCTTCAATTGAAGTTGAATTTAGAATATTGTAGATCAGTTTAGGAGTTACGTGATCTTTTTTCCCACCAAGATACAACTGTGTACTCTCATCCGCTTCTACATTTTTACCAATCTCCAAACCAGCTCTAAAATCGGTTGAGAACTGATAGCTGGTATCCATGAAAAATGAGAAATAATTTTTCATATCGTGGTTATAAAGCAGACCAAGTTCAATAGATGCACGTTCAGTTAATTTTTTTACACCAAGTGAGATATCGTATGTATTTTTAGGTACATTTACTAAAACATTACTGTCGGATGAACGGTTTTGATAATAACCAAAGCCACTTAAAACATACCAATCATCCCCTATATAAGAGCTGTTTTTAGCAGTAAAGTAATGTTGTACAAGAGGATCTCTGATGTAACGGGATAGTTTTAGGTCAAGCGTGTCACTGCGAAGTTTACTAAGGTCAATTTGTTGAATATAGAGATTTTGGCTGTAACTGTTTTGATCGAAGAAGTTATAATTGATTGTTTGTGCCAGTGAAACTTGTCCGTCTTCTTGGGCTTGTGCAGAAGCATCACCCTGAGAAAGCTCTGAGAGATACCAGTCAATCATATTTTCTGTATTGGTATGGTGTTGCAGTACCATTGCATTTGAAAACTGCATCCAACGTTCAGGAGCGACTGTTTGTTCATAGATCTCGTGGCTTTTTTCAAAAGCTTCTTTTTGCATACTCCAAGAGTATTTTAACTCGTCGTAGTTTTTCTTTTTGAGGTATGGTTTTGCATCTTCAAGCTCTTGTTCAAATGGATCAGAATGCATCACATACATAGCTGCACTGAAATAGTTAGTGAGATGATCATTATTTGTTTTAAGCGTTAAATTTTTCTTTCTTTGTTGTTTTAAGATCGTAAAAATTTCACGTATTTTTGATTGAAAATTTTCATCTCTGTTTTGCACTTGATAGATATAGGCTTGTAAAAATCTATAGTCTATAGTTTGCGTGACTATATCCTGCTCATAATCGAGCAAACTCATATAATAAGAAGCTCTGTCAATGTTATGAATGTAAAAGTATGCTGATGCCAAAGAGAAGTAAAGAGAAGGTGTGATATCACTTTTTTCTTCAAGTTCTAGGAGAACTAACTTTATGTTGTTTACGTCATTCATTTCCATAAAATGCCATAAAAGAGCAGTTTTTACTTCCGTATTGTATGGTGAGAGCGCAAGAGCTTGCTGTAACGCAGCTTTTTCCAGATCGTGCTGTTTATAGTAGTTATAAACTTTTGCTTTGATAAGCCAGTACATAGCTTCTTGAGTAAGAGGAGAGTTCTCTTCATCTATTTTTTGTAAGAGTTTGTTTAAATCTTCAAATTTATTCTTGTTGATCGCATCATTAGCGTAACTAAAAAACATATAAGGGAGTTTATATTTGATGTATCCCTCTTTAACAGCCTGTGCTGCGTAAGTATTGTTTATATCTGGGTATACAATTGCTACCCTTTCATAATCTGCTAGTCTTCCTATATCTGCATCAATCAAAATTTTTGAAGCTTGTGCGGCAGGAAGATTTTTTTGTAAATACCAGCCGAGGTCACTTTTAAGCTCAAAATATTGTACTTCCTGAGTACTGTTTGTGTCTTCTAAAAGAGTGCTGTTATGAACATCGCTTAGGGATAGATAGGCTGTATGGATGTCTCTTAAGATGTAATAATATCTGGAAACAAGAGCAGCATTTTCTTTTGAATATGGTTTATGTAATTCGATAATTTCTACATACTCTTTTGCAAGATCGAGATCTCCCATCTCGAGTGCGAGTTCAAGAGCTTTTGTAAGAAGCAGAGGATTTTTTGTTTTTTTATACTCTTCATCTAAAATTGCAATAACTTTTTCAGGAAATCCTGTCTTTTTGTAAATTGTGATTAGAAGATCAATATTTTCTTCAGTAGGATCTTTTTTTACCCTGCGGAGTACATATGGTTCAATGTTTTCATATTGGTATGTGGCTTTTCCGTAATCAATCAGTTTTTGTTCGATTATTGGATTATATTTTAGTTTATACATTTTTTGAAGATGTTTCATCGCACGGGCAGGTCGATCTGTCCATTGGCAAATTGTTGCCATTTTTTCATTCCAATAGTAGGAATTAGGGTATTGCTCATATCCTATTTGGGCAACTTGAAAAGCGCTTTCTAGATCTGTTTTATATAAAAAAACTTGTAACATCAAGCGTAATTCTTCCTCTTCCGATTTACCCATCGGTACTTGTTGTTGTGTTGGAGCTATAACTTCCTGATTTGTTGGACAGGTCTCATCAAAACGATATTTATAACTTTTAACAAGTTGTGCTTGAGGATATTCAACTTTTAACTCTTTAAGTTTCTCCTGAGCACTTGAAATTGAGTCAAAACAGCCGCATCGTACGGTTACATAACCGTTAATATCCATTGTTGTACATTCACTAGGATAATTGTTTTGTATAAATTTCAGATCTTTATTTGTATTTACATAGCTAGTCAATTGAACGGTAGTACAGCATGCTTGGTTTGTCTCAGCAAGTAAAGATGCCAAAGTAAAAAGGAATAATAGAATTATTTTCTTCATAATTTATTCTCGTTTTTTAAGATTTTTTTGGACAATTCTGATGCGTATTCAAGTTCACCTGCCGCTAAGTATATTTTCAAGAAAAACTTTCTCATATCACGATCGTGAATATATTGCGATTCATAATGGTGTACGAGAAATGCAGCTTTTTTTAACAGATTTCCTGACTGTAATGCCCTAATTGATTTAACAAGGTACTCTTTTTTAACCTTTTCATCTTTAGTAATATAAAAAAGTTCCAAATAAGTATTTGAAGCATCTTCATATTTTTGAATCATCAAATAAAAATTTGCAAGCTTGAGTTGCATGTCAAGAGATTGTTTTGCATAGTGTTCTAACAGAAGCTCGGCATTTTTATAGTCTTTATAACGCATAAAAATAGTATATTTATCCATTGCCCATTTTAAAGAGTTGTTAGAATCATATTGTTCCAGGGCAGTGATATATTTAACAGAATCCGATCTCTTATAAAGATCAAGTGAAAGATAGTAACCGTCTGTCAAATATTTTACGTTTCTAGGGTCTTGTTGTAAAAGTTTTTGCAGGAAAAAATACGCCGCTTTCTGGTTTTGTGCAAAGACCGCTTCTTTATACCATTTTTCTATGTCTGTATCATAGAGTTTATCTTTGTAAATAGTATTGAAAAGTCTTTGAAGTTCAGGGTACAGAGGTCTTTGCTTTGCAACATCGTCAAGAGAATAATATTTTGCTTTTTTACTTTCATAGGCAAATAATAAGGCTTTATGACGTACATATTCATTTTCACTAGATAGAAGTTTTTTTGAGAGCTGCATTGCGGTATTAATATCCCCTGCATGGACACTTTTCTCTAGCAATAGTATCTGTAGCGATTCATCATCAGGACTATGTTTTAAAAGGTCTTTTAGATATACCATACTGAGATCGTAATTTGATTTATCTGCAGAGATCTGATCTTTTAAGATTCCCTTGGGAAAGAGTGCGAAAAGGATAATAATAAAGACTACGAGGGTAAAGAGAAGCTCTTTATAAGTAACAACATAAACCTGTTCGTCATTATTGACATCGTACATCTATAGTCGCCTTTTTACTAGATTGATATTCTAACTTAATTATATTGTGATCTGATATATTTACATTGCTTTGAGGAATAGAACTCAGTGTACAGTTCTTCGGTACATGAAATTCTATTTTCAAAGGTACGTGGGATGAAAATTCATAAACCTTGTGAATCGCAGTATCCATATGGTTTTTAATTTTTCCGTTTGCCCGTATTAAATAAACATCATTAAGTGTTTGTGACGGCAGAGCTTTTAACAGATGTTTTGTGCTTTGATCAAGTGCAATGTATGTATGATCTTCAAAATGTTCAATGCCAAGAGAAGTTTTGGAATGTTGTAAATCAATACCTGCGTCTTTTTTCTCAATTCTCAGTGTTTTTAGATCTTTCATCCCATCATAGAGCCAATGGCCTTCGTTGTCTTTAGCAATAGAGACCGTATAGTAATCCATAACTTTCGGAATATATTCAGAAGTAAATATTGGCATCGTATTTTGTTCTAATACCCAGTCAAACACATAACGTAAGGCATTTAATGAAGCTTTTTTAGAGCCTGAATAAAGATGATAATAAACATCAATAGGTTTTAAACGTTTTGGTGAATCTGTGAGTTTAAAAGTTTGAATAACTTTTTTAAAACCCCAAAACGGCCCTATCCAATCGTTTGTAAAGACATTTTCATTCTGGGCACCCGTATAGATCTGGTAGTATTCATCACGCTCTAAGCCAAAGGGTGCAACCAATGCAAGCCAAGGTGCAGAGTTATTGATAGTAGTATCCCCGCCATTAATATTTAAAATATGGTGTTGATACACATATTTTAGGGCATTTGTTCTTGGCGTACAATCTCCGCTCCAAAAAACAGTTTGTGCTTTTTTGGTAGCATTTTTCTCAAGAAGATTGTCTTGAATATACTCCAGCATACCTGAGAGTTCATAATCCAGTGAAAACTTATAAGCAGGCGGTTTTAGTCTATACTCCTCTATAAGGTTGCCATTTTTGATCTCACCCCAGAAAAACGGGTGAGTAAACGTATGCGTAGCCGGTTCGACATTCTCTAATGCATATATTTTTGATGATAATTCTAAAAGTCTTTTTGATTCTTGCGGGTAAACGCCGTTAGGCATGATTTCGGCACCGATAACAGAAATTGAATGGGGGAAGTTGTATTTTTTTAGAATTTCACTGTAGATAATATCACCGGAGACTAGTTCAGAATCATACTCTACACCATTCATAATACCGTCACCGTCTACGTGTGTGAAAAAGAGTCTGTTTCCATTTTCTGTAGTCGGATCAGGAACCGGAATATCTTGCAGGCGAAGTGCTTCTTTGAAAAATTTAAATGGGTTGATGACCCAGATATTTTCACCATCCACTTCAGTCATGAAAGCGGTATCGATTGCATAACCACCCCAAGGTGTAATAGCGGCAGTTGTTGATGTAAGTCCGTTACTGTCTTGGAATGTAACAAGTTCACGAGAGTTTTTAGGAGCTTGAAAATAAAAGTTACTATGACTTAGCGGTGTTTTTATTTCATAGTCCATCATAGAATCTTTTGCTATGATTTTTTGGGATGCTTTCTCATCACCGTCATATGTCTCAATTCCAAGCTGGCTGAGGTACATTCCTGAAACATTAAATCCGAATGAATGAGCGAAAACTACCGGTATTTTTTTCTGAACAACTTCTTTCACCCACGAAATTAGGGTCGAAGGGGAATCATAATCAACCGTAAGCCAAATCACAACACCGGCGTATTGCTCCATTTGATCAGGAGAAGGCAGACCATCATGAATATTGCGTATAGATTGGATATATCCTTGATACTCCAGAGGAATCGCTCCATATTGGTGAGCCGAAGATTCCATTCTATCGGTAGCACTCTCATCTATCAGTATTAAAATTTCCCGTTTAAAGGCATTTTTTGAGGAAGTGCCGTATCTCTGCATACTTAAAGAGGTTAAGTATGGGATAAATCCAAGTTTTATGACTTGACCTAGCTTCACAGATTTAGCAGTTTCCACATCAATAATATCTTTGGAACCGTTTTTATAAAGTTTAATTTTTGTTTGTAGGTTTGGATCTTCTAAAGCATTATAGAGTAACAGTGTATCAACATACGGATATGCTATTGCAAGTACCTTTTGTTCATCAGAATGAAGAATGATTTTTGTATCTCTGAAGGCGCAATCTTTTTTCAATCGTTCTAAAAAATTTGTAAAATTCTGTGTATCTACAGGTTTTTGTAGATCGAAAAAAAAGTTTTGAAATCCTTGATGTTTTAAATCTAAAAGATTTTCCAGCAATATATCGGTATTTGAAATCTCGTTTAGTACAATTCGGGCATAAATTTTTTTGTTATACACATCAAAACCGTGTGTATATACATTTGTTTTTTTCGGATCAACAATGATATAGTTGTGTATCCCTACCATAGGGTATGATATCTTTTCTCCAAGATAAACAATAGCACTCTTGTCGTTGAGCGAAGCGTTAAGTGTAACTACAAATAGTAGTAAAAGAGTTAAAAGTTTACTGCAGCATAAATGTTTCATAGTTCAACCTGTTCATCTCTTCTCTGATAACTAAAAGTCCAAGAGCAAAAACTATTAAAAGGGATAGTGTATATCCGTAACCAAAAAACGCCGTTCCCATATTTATCGATAGAAGGGTCAAAAGTCCATTGAGGATAAAAAATGCAATAGCCAACCACATAGCGGCTCTTTTCCTATCTAAATAATATAAAATTGCCAAGATGGACATAAATGCCAATTGTAACATTGCTCCGATTGTTAAAATATAAAAGAGTCCAAGATAGAGTGTCGAAATATTTAAAGCTGCAAAGAGTTTGTCTGCCGTTAAAAACAGGATAATGTCCACAATTCCCTGTACCATTAAAATCTCATGGATGGCATGTCTTACAATCGATGTCATGTCGTTTCTATATTTTTTGATAAGCCCCAGAGTTCCTCCGCTTCTTACGGAATCGTAATAAAGATCGTATTTTTCGGCAAAGTCGGCTTCAAGTCTGAAGAAAAAGATTGCCATTCCTGGTAAAATAGACAAATATGCCAGAAAGATAGGCATATCATATACTACAGACGCATTAAGCTTTCCGATAATAGCATGCCCCGTTGCAGGATGGTACCAAAATATAAACTTATCGATCCATGCACCGAGGTTATAGCTAAGGCCTGCTATCGCGAGTGTCCAATAGAAATTTTTATCCAAAAAGAAATTTATCTTCATAAAGATTGTAGAAGGGTAACTTTTGATGATAAGTGCCATTAAAACAGAAAATAAAATAGCATTTCCGATAAAAAATATATATACAAGTGTTTCAATAGAATTTCCGTAAGAATAAGATACAACTACAATAAAAGTATATGAGAGTAAATATGCCCACACAACCTGCGAGTAAAACTTTAAACTCGCAGCCAAAATACTAGAAATCCAAACACCGCATAAAATTAAAAAGGTAAGTATTGTCCCTACAATAAAAGAGGGTGCCATACCTTTAAATGCCCATATATACAGAGGTACAATAAATATTAAACCCAGCCCC
The DNA here is from genome assembly GCF_029872055.1 of Sulfurimonas sp. C5. NCBI lineage: Bacteria > Pseudomonadati > Campylobacterota > Epsilonproteobacteria > Campylobacterales > Sulfurimonadaceae > Sulfurimonas > Sulfurimonas sp. C5. The sequence continues at coordinate 106,906 of NZ_JARXNQ010000003.1, read as the reverse complement.
CATGCCAAGAATATGGCACCGAAGTAAGATGGTAGTATCTCATTTTCTTTGTGTTTAAAGATCAGATCGGCAACATAACGGGTAAAAGGCAGTTGCAAGATTCCTGTAATAATTAAACTCGATGCCAAAGCAATTGCATAGGTGATAACGACTTGAAATCTAAAAGCATCTTTTACTTCACCGAAGTTTGAAAGGTTGATAAAACCGATTAATATAATAGCGATGATCGAAATAACCCATGGTCCCGAACTGAGTATTGCAGAATAGCCGTATACTTTTCCAAGAGAAAGAAGTCTGTCTTCACGTAGAATTTTTCTTAATTCAAATCCTATACCGGCCATTATGCACTCCTTTCTTGTAGATTTGTCAAAAATTTAACAATTGGAAATCTTCGTAAAATAACTTTGGGATAAGGAACCTGTTTTGGCATGTAATAAGGACATACTCTTTTACTTAACTCTTCCCAAGTGAGCTCTTTTGCTTCATCATACAGTTCTTTATACTGATGTAAAAAGGCATTTTGACTATAATATTCTTTTACACGGTTTAGACCTGCTTCTTGAGCTTTTTTCCATAAACCGTTTTCAAAAGTGAGAAACTTTATATACTCATCCGCAAGAGCTTCAGGATTTGCAATCCCTGTAATAGCACCTGCTAAGCCTATAGCTTTGTCTGCATCATCGATTCCGCCTTCGATCAGATCGCGGCAGCTTCCAACATCTGTTGCTACACAAGGAACGCCTGCGGCAAAACCTTCCAGAATAACTAAAGGCATCCCTTCACTGATAGAGGAAAGTGTTTGCAGGGCAGACTTTGGTAAAATCTCTTTGATGTTACTATGTCCGAAAAATTTGATTTTATCTCTGTGTTCAACGAGTTCGTCTAAAGAGAGATCGCTTTTATTGTTGTTAAACATCTGTTTTTTTTGCTTTAAGCCTAGAGAAATAGCCATTTGCTGACACTCATCAAGATATTCCATATCTTCTTCTACAGGACCTACTATCCAACCTTCTATATCAGGAATAGTAATTGAAGCAATTTTGATTGCACGGATAAATGTTTTAATATCTTTAATCGGAACAACCCTTCCGATTAGCGTAATAATAGGCTTTGGTACTTCGAGTCTCTCTTTTATGGTAGCACCGAGACCTTCAACATCTACACCGTTAGGGATAACGAAAGATTTATTTTCATCTGCTCCGTAACTGATCTGGATTCTTTGAGCACCGGAAAAAAGTGAAAAAGTGTAATTGGAACGATTGTAACAAAATAGTCCTATCTTATCAAAGAAATTTACCCACATACGTTTGATGTAATTGTATTCTTCTGGTTGTTGCAGTAAGCTTGGTTTTTTAAACTCAATCCAATCTGCCGAGAACATATCTATTTTTCTTTCTCTTGTATAAATACCGTGCTCCGTAAGAAAAAATGGTTTATTGGCATGATAAGAGGCAAGGGCACCTAAAAAACCTGCATACCCTGTTGAAGGGGAATGATATATTTTTGTTTTAGGAAGCTTATCGACGATATTCGCTAAAAGCCAAATCGGTTTATGGATATTTCTTAGAGTCCAAAAATAATCGATAAAAGGAACATCCGGACAGTTTTTTGAATAGGTTTCATCAATGAATTGCCATGCTCTTTTTGAAAATAAGAAATCTTCAAAAGTGACGTCTTGAGTATAAAAAGAGATATCTTGTAGCATTTTCGGGATTTGAAATTTGTCTTTTTTAAAGCCTGCATGTAGTTCATGAATAGCTTCAAAACCTTTTTCATCTCCCTCTATTTTTTTGGGAGTAGGCATGTCCTTGTTATCAAAAAGATAGTGTACTTCCAAATGTTTTAGATTAGGCGGAAATTCATAACTGATTTTCATTTTTTTCCCGTCTATAGTGTCTTGTGCACCGATAAAGCAAACACCGAAAGTAAACTCAGGCAAGCCTTTCATAAGTTGAAGAATCCAACTTGAAACACCACCTTTTATATAAGGGTATGTCCCTTCGGAAAAAAGCATAATATCAACACTGTCACTTTTTGGAAAAATAATCTTATTTGACATCCTTTAAGCTCTCTTCCATTGTTCTAAGATCGGATAGATTGTTGAATTAATTCCAAGAGTTTTGAGCCTTGAAAGAATTGATGCAACAATCTTGTATTTACCAGTAAGAAAATAAACTTCTGCGATATACGGTAATACAAAACTGGTATCATCATCCCTTAATTCTTGAGCGGTAATGAACTCTGTCAGTGCATGCTCATATAAATCTCTTTTCATATAAACTCTGCCGAGAAGAAGATGTAGTTTTGAAAGGTTTGTTGTGATCACTACATGTTCATCATGGCTTTCAAGCGGAATTTCATTTAAAATCAGTAGATAATGGCGTCGGCTTAAGAGTGCAAATTTTTCAACTTCGTCCAAGAACTCTTCGTTGAGACTTTCATGTGAGAGTTCTGTATAGAGAAGCTCCCAGTATAAAAATGCCAATTCCTTACATGCTTCAGCTGCATCTTTTAAGTTTGCAGTGGCATCGGCAACTTTGAGCTTTTCTATTTCAAGATTAATATTTTTTGCAAGATGTTTTTCCGCTTTGTCTATGATCGCGTATCCAAACATTCTAATCTCATCATCCGTACTTGAAAGCGTTTGTTTGATAATCCTCAAATTGGCAGGGGAGATATTTGCAGAGAGTACGTTAAGTGCTCTTAATTTTTTTGATTTTGGAGCATATTTACTATGTATTAAGTCATTAAGTGAGCCTTCACCAAAGACCCTTTCTACTTCCAAAAAAGATATACCGAATTCATCAAGGTTTAAAATATTGGTAGTGGCAGCTTTTTCCTCATACTCAACATTTACCATCAGTCTTGCTAAAAGAATAGAGACAAAATAACCGAGTATAGGCATAGAAAAGTTAAAAAGGAAAAAATAAAGCAGACTCGATCTAAAGTTGTTTTTGTGTAGGGAAACTCTAAAAAGATATTTATAAAGTTTACTTTCATTCATAACATCTTGTAGTCTGTAAAGGTCTTCTTTATTGACTTTATAAGAGTTTGTGATAAATCTTTGCTTTGCATATCGTGCAAGAAAAAAAGCTATTACAAGACTTATAAGTGTATGGATGACAAGCACTATTAAAAAGTTTAGATCAAACTGAGTGAAAACTTTATTTTCCATAATCTTCTCTATAATATTTTGACAGAAGAGGCAAGTCATTCATATCAAAACTCATATGTTCAAAATCTTGATCTTTTTCTTGTGTCAAATTATTTTGAACTCTTTTTAAAAATCCTGCTGCAGCTGCTTTGTCGTGTAGCGGTAAAAGTAAAGTGATATAGTAATAATCTTCATTATGTACTAATGTTATCATATCAAGAGAACGCAGCATACGTTCAATTTTTTGATAGACTCTGGCAGTTTGCAATTCATTATCTATACGTAAAACTAAAACAACCGAGTTTACATGAAAGTTTTTATTGAGATCTTTAAGTCTAGCTATCTCAAATTTAAAATCTTTATCTTCAACAAGATCAAAACCTTCAAGTGAAATGGACATTGTAGATTTTTTATTTTCGATCGAGAAATACTCATGTAAAATTGTAATAGATGTGAGATTTTCTCTGTTAAAAAACATAAAAGGCATTCTCTCAATAACAAGTACAGAAACAACTTTCCCGTTAATTACAGCAGGTATTGCAGCTACATATTTATTGTCTGCTTCTTCAGTGAAAAGAGTTGGTTCACCATATTCATCACTGACATAAACGGGAGACTTCCTTGCTATAGCTTTATCGACTAGATAGTTTTTAAATATTTTTTCTATACTGAGAGATTCCTGGATATTAATCGAAATAAGGTCAACATTTTCTTCATTAAAAATTTGATTTGGTTTATTCTTTTTGAGATAAAGAAGTAAACCGCTTTGCATGCTAAAAGATTTTTCAATCAGTTCCAAAAAGTTTTTATTATATGCACGCTCTTTGTCTTTAACATGTTCATCAAGTAATATTTTTTCGTTTGCAGCTATGATGTGATTGATAGAGTTGCGAATACTCATAGGCTTGATAACATAATTTTTTTCAAGTTGGTCATGGGAAATCTTCAGTGTATAAAAAGCACGAGAAAGTTCTGACAGTTTGTCTGATTTGTAGTTTGAGTCAACTTCCGCTTCTCTAATTCTGGATGTCCAATAATAATGAAACTGGCTAAAGATAAGTGTCATCAAGAGTGCTATGAGGAAATCGACATACTGAAAAGATGGATAAAAAGCCCAAATGACCAAAGAGATGACACTCACCGCAAAAATTCCGTTTTCAAAACCGTGAAACAGTGTAATAACGGCAAGTAAAATTACAAGATAGGGAACTTTATAACCTAATAAACAAACATCATCAGGATTGATTAAAAAGCCCATGGCAACATAAAGAGTTACAATAATCAATGTTTCTACATAAGCATATTTTTGTATATACTCTCTTATAAAAGTCAGAATTGATTTAGCTTGAACTCTTTTTTTCGGGGTTGGCATTATTTTTCAACCATCTCCATTAAAAGATCTTGGGCTGTAGTTCCTATTGAACCATTCCCCCAGTCACTGTCTGAGCCTGTAGCACTCCAAACAAGTTCTTGAGTTTTTGTGTTGTATAAACTGAGTTGTATACTTACGGCAGGTTCTCCGTCTATACCAGTTTTATATCTCCATTCGCTAACACCGCCGTATAGGAAGTACGTAGCACGATCGTCTTGAGCTGTTTTTGCTGCTTTAGCAAAAGAATAAGATGCATCATTTACATGTGAAATGATTGTGTAGCCTTTAGCTTTTAAAATACCCTCTAAGATATTTCCCGCTCTCATGCCCGCTCTTGGAGTGTCTGTATAGTTTTCAAGTCTGAACAACGATATAGTCATACCATCTTTTTGCTCCGTTGCATTTTGCTCCCCTTGTACATTCGGTAGTTGTTCCGGTGTCGTTACGATCACATTACCCGTACAGCCTATAAATAACATCGCAAATGCTGCTACTAAGAGATTTTTTAACATATTTCTTACCCTTTCATTTTTCAGATAAAGTTCTTCCTGTGCTAAGCAAATAGTATTCTCATTAATGTAAAAATATTTTTGATTAAAATATACTGCAGGTGAACAAACACATAATCACAAAAATTATACCATAAATATTAAATATAAATGCACAGAAATATGCGTATTTTCTGTACATATGGATTGATGTGTGTTAAAAGTATTTTGTGATGAATTTGTGAGAAAAACTCCCTCCAGTCTCAGGAGGAAGAGAAATAGAGGTTTTTAAAGTAAAATAACGTTGACGAAAGTGCCTGCAGTTAATTCTTTATCGTCTTCTCCGCTAATCATGAGACCACTGTTATGCAGCATGTTAGTAAGGATTGCAGAACTGCCCATTTTTTTGTCTTTGAAGTTTACAAAATATTCACCATCCTCAATAAGGACATTACAAGTAGTAAATTCAGTAAACGGGCTGCGCTTTTTAAAATCTTCCTGTAGTTTGGCTGCAACTGTTTTGTAAGGTTTCTGTGCCCCTAACATTTTTGCAATAAGCGGAAGAGCATATAAAATAGCCGTTACTGTCGACGAATATGGAAAACCTGGAAGTGCCAAGACAAATTTTTCATCACGTTGTGCTACCATCACATGGCGCCCAGGCTTGATAGCTACACCTTTAAATACGACAGAAGCACCAAGGCGAGGGACTATATCTTTTACAAAGTCGTAGTCACCCACACTTACCCCGCCTGTACTTACAACAATATCTGCAGAGTTGATAGCAGATTCAAACGTCTGCATCAGTTTCTCTTTGTCATCAGGTGCAGTTCCGATCTGAATAACTTCAGCTCCTGCTTGTTTGAAAAGTGCTTCAAGAGTATAGTTATTTGAACTTCTAATTTGTGCAGGATTGTCAGAGTGCTCACCGAGATCTATAATTTCACTTCCCGTTGCGACTACGGCTACTTTAGGGCGAAGTGCTACTTTTACCATTACCTGGTTGAGTCCTGCAAGCACACCAACCTCCGCAAAACCGACTTTTGTACCTTTTTTAATAAGGACATCACCTGCTTGGTAGCTTTCTCCGACAGGGCGAACAGAAGAACCTTCTTTCACAGTCTCATTGATTGTAATTTTTCCATCTTTGAAGGTTACGTTTTCGATCTGGATAAGAGTGTCGGCACCCTCAGGCATTTTAGAACCTGTAAATGTTTTAATACATTCACCCTCTTCAACTACTCTCTGCTCATCATTTCCGGCAGGATTGTCACCTAAAACTACTAATTCACCTTTTGCAAGATCAGCATGTTTTACTGCGTACCCGTCCATTGAAGCTGTAGGAAATTGTGGATCGTTGTATTTCGCAACAATATCTTCAGCAAGGATACGATCTAGGGCATCACTTAAAGGAACTCTTTCAAATTTAGAAGAGTTGACTTGAAGTAGTTCAAGCATGTTTTGACTTGTTTCATAAGATAATAAGTTCAAGCTTTTTCCTTTTATGCTAATAATCCGCTACCGCTGATTGCAGTTGATCTGTCTTTTGCATAGACTCTTTTACCATCAAGAAGATCATATTTCCAGATAGGAGCCGATGCTTTAAAATCTTCTACAAACTCATCGATAAATTCCAGAGCTACACGACGTTTAGGTGAAAATACGGCAGCTATATAAGAAGATTCGTGCAGCATTACATCTCCGCGTGAGTGTGCCATTTTTATGATTGCACCTTTGCGTGCCGCTTTGTCTTCCCAAGCTTTGTACCAAGATTCTAAAATAGGTTCATATACATCAAAACTAAGACCGTCGATTCCACTCTCGTCTCTTACAGTTCCAACAAAAGGGATATATGCTCCATAATTACTTGTAGCTTCCTCTTCATACCATCTTTTCAAGATCTCAGCAACATCTAAAGCGCCGTTATGTAATTCTAACAAATCAACCTCCACATACAGGTGGTAAAAGAGATACTTTGTCACCGTCTTTTAATGGATAATCTAATGAAGATACCAATGCATCATTCACAGCTACTGCAGAGTTAGTTAACCACTCTTTAAGTTCTTCGTCTTGTTGTAAAATATTTGCTAATTCTGAAAGATTTGTGATCTCTAACTCCATAGCATCTTTTTGTATCGGTCCTAAAAATTCTACTTTAACCATATCTGTCTGACCCTTCTTTACAGATGATTTTGAAAGCTTTGGATGAGGCACAGATTGAAGGGATGATTTGACCTCATGCAAAGTTTTCATAACCATATTTTTTCCTGAAATTATATCTAAGATAAGTTAAGTGATGTATAATTTCATAAATTAGTTTTGGAGCTAAATTGCTTTTTGGAAAGATCGAATACTTAAATCTTTTGCCGTTTCACATCTTTATGAAACGTTTTGCACCTTCTTCTCAGATCAAAATGAGCATGGAGTATAAAAAAAGTGTCCCTGCAAAGATCAATGTAGAATTTAAATACAGACGTGTTGATGCTGCTTTTATATCAAGCATAGAAGCTAAAAGATATAAAAATGTAAAATTAGGGATCATTGCAAGAAAAGATGTCAAAAGTGTTTTGGTTATTCCCGATACAGAGGCTAAAAAAGATAAAGAATCTGCTACTTCAAACGTATTGGTTAATGTTTTAGGCTTAAGCGGTGAAGTCTTGATTGGGGACAAAGCACTGCGTTATGCATTGGCAAATGACAATTATATTGATTTGGCAAAAGTTTGGAATGAGCGTTATAAATTACCTTTTGTATTTGCGGTTTTGGCACTTCATAAAGATATAAAGGTTTATAAAAAGATTGAAAAACTTTTCGGGAAGAGACCTGTGAGAATTCCCCAGTATCTATTGGAAAAAGCTGCAAAACGTGTGGGTATTGAAAAGAATGACGTTCTTGAATATCTTCAACTCATCTCTTATGAGCTTGATCAAAAAGCTCAAAGAGGACTAAACAAGTTCTATAAAGAAGCAGCCAAAATTATTTAGTCAGATTATTAAGAACATCGATAATCTCATCCATTTTAGCACTTACGTTTCCTACATCTTCAGAAATTTCATTTACAATTTGTGCATTTTTATTGAGATACTCTGAATTTTCCATTATAGATTGTATTAGTACGTTTGTCGTTGCAGAAGTCTCGGCAAGACTTTTTTGTGTACGTTCTGCTAGTTTTCTTACTTCGTCGGCTACAACGGCAAAACCGCGTCCGTGATCACCTGCTCGAGCTGCTTCTATAGCTGCATTGAGAGCCAAGAGATTCGTTTGTTCTGCAATATCTCCAATAGTATCAAGTATGGCTTTTGTTTCATTTGCATTATCTACCAAAGTTTGCAGGTTGTCTACCATCTCATTTTCTTGCATAGAGATATGATGTATTCTCTCAACAATATCTGTGATCATAGCTTTAAAGTCGACAATGGTTGTGTTTGTGATCTCTTCTATAGTGTTATTTAATTTTTCCGAATCATCAGTGATCTGTTTATGAGAACAGTCATTGTCATCTTTCATGGCTTCAAGAGCTTCACCTAAATAATTGATATTATTTAAAAGATCTGCCATCTTCGCTTCAACTTCTACCGTACTGCGAGCTTGAAAATCTCCATTTGAAAACTTTTTGAGGGTGTCAATAGCCTGATCGATATTCTCTTCAGCAACATCAAGCATTTTATTTAAACTATTTCTTAGGACGTGAACATATGGTGTTTTACTATCGGCCACAATTCTGCAAGAGTAATGTCCTTTAGCTACTTTATCTGCTATAAGAACCATTTCACCGGCTACTTTTGTATCAGTTGAAGCCATGTTCTGACAACATTCCACAAGCTGATTGAAACTTTCATGCATTTTATGTTGAGGATCTGAATGACTGTGTACTTGATTTCTTTTAAATTCCAACATTTCTGTGAGTTCCAAGTGTTTTTGATGTGTATCATCAGTCATTAGACGAGAATGTTTATTTTCCACTGCAAGAATAATGATACCTATGATTATTGTCATAATGGTATATACAAGTGTGGAATCTACAATATAAAATGAAGCTATAAGGAGGATAAATAATGAAACAAGGAGAATATTTTTTTTGTAAGGATTGTTCATATATTACCTCTTAATACATCGTTGTATAAAGCGCTTGGGCTTCAGTGATTTCAGCTTCAGAGGGTTTTCTTCTACAAGACAGATATGTTTTTATTTGTCGCTCTTCGTCATATAAAGGATAAACTGTGGCATACACCCAGTAAAAACCACCGTTTTTTGTTTTGTTTTTAACGTATCCATGCCAGACTAGATCTTGCGTTACGGTATTCCATAGATCTTCGAAAGCAGACTTTGGCATATCCTCATGCCGAACAATATTATGAGGCTTTCCAATTAGTTCTTCTAAAGTATAACCGGCAATTTTACAAAAGTCGTCATTGGCAAATAAAATGGTTCCACGTTCATCTGTTTGAGATACTAAAAAGTCACCTTCTCGTAAAATATACTCATCCATAAATAACTCCTTAGGTTATTAAATGTTTTTTTGACAAACCTATATTTTAAATGTCTGAATATTAAAGAAAGCTTATTATTTGGCTAAAAATTAAAATTTTATTAAAAAAAACAATTTATGTGATAATTTTATAAAGAATCAAAGAGAGAGGGTTGTAAAGCTTTAATTTTATAACTTTGTCTATGAATAGGTGAGTAGCCATGTTTCTGTATAGACGCTATATGAGGTGCCGTGCCGTACCCTTTATGTTTTTCAAAACCGTATTCAGGATAGTTTTGAGCTTCGGCTACTATATTACGATCATGTGTTACTTTTGCAAGGATAGATGCCGCACTAACTTCTGGAACTTTTCCATCTGCTTTGACCATAGTTTTTAAATCTTTAACACCAAAAGTAGTATTACCGTCAAAAAGATACTCTTTTGCATTCAGCTGTGATTTGATCTCTTCCAGGGCTTCGCGCATACATACAGAGATCCCTTTTTCATCTATCTCTTGGGGGGATTTTGTAACAATATGGTATTGGGTAGATGCTGTAACGCTGTCGTAAAGCTGATATCTTTTCTTCTCTGTAATTTTTTTTGAATCGTTTAATCCGGAGATATTTGGAGTGTTCTCTAAAAAAATGCAACCGGCTACAACCAAGTCGCCGGCAATACACCCGCGACCTGCTTCATCTATTCCACATAACATAATACAATTAATCCTTTTTACAAAGATGTATTATATCTTTTTTGTATCATAATGATCTAAAGGTTTATAAGAGGAGGGGTATGATGAAAGTAGCAATCACCGGAGCAAGCGGTTTCGTAGGAACACATCTGCAAAAAGCTTTTCCCGACAATATACATATCCATAGAGATGAAACTGTTACAGAGATCTTAGACAAATTAGAAGATGTATCAGTTGTTATTAATTTAGCAGGTGCTCCTATTATAAAACGTTGGACACCGGATTATAAAAAAGTTCTAATAGATTCTCGTGTTGAAACGACAAAAACACTCGTCGAAGCTATAAATCGAAGTGATGTTAAACATTTTATATCTACATCTGCAATCGGTGCATATCCAGACAACGGAGTATATGATGAAAGGTTTGATACATATGCAGATGATTTTTTAGGAGAACTCACACGAAAATGGGAAGATGTTGCTTTACAATGCAGCAAGCCGACAGCAATAACACGTTTTGGAGTTGTACTGGGAAACGAAGGGGGTGCGTTAAAACAGATGCTACGACCTTTCCAATTTGGTGTTGGAGGCGTAATAGGCAATGGGAAGATGATGATGAGCTGGGTCGATATACAGGACCTTGTACGCGTTTATCAACATTTAGTACAAAAAGAGCTTACCGGTGTGTTTAACGTTGTTGCTCCACACCCTGTTTCAAACTATGAGTTTACAAAAACATTGGGAGCAGTACTAAACAGACCTACATTATTTCCTCTGCCTGAATTTATATTAAAAATGATCTATGCAGATGCAGCAGGTGTACTAACAGGTTCAAAAGAGATCTATCCAAAAGCGTTGTTGGAAAACGGTTTCGCTTTTCAATATCCAACTATAAAACAAAGTTTAAAACATCTATTAGAGAAATAATTTCTCTTAGTCCCCCAATGCCCATATGTCAAACGGTATAATATTTACAGATGCCAAGGGATGGGAGACTGAACCCTCCTTATTCATAGTAATAACAGTTATTTTTTGAATAGAATGTGTAAATAAAAATGCTTCTATACTCTCTAGTTTTTTAAAGAGTCTTCTCTCATCTGTGAAAGGTTTGCAAAGGATGATTTCATCTTTATTCGGTAGATAGAAATCTATTTCGTCTTCATAATAGGCATCTCTCGATTTTTTCAGTAGTTCCAAGTAAACCATATTTTCGAATAAACGGCCGAAGTTTTTTTCTATAGATAAAGCCGATTTTAAAGAGGTATCACATAGATAGATCTTTTTCGTCGCTTTTGTGTGGTTATACTTCTCTACCAGATGAATATATTTTTTTTCAAGAAGAGCTTCAAAAGATTTATAAAGCTTGTCTTTGGAGATTTTTCTTTTTGTTTTGAGTCTTTCATAGATCATAAATGCTGAGAGTTTCTGAGAGTTGAATTTTGCACACATTGTTAAAATATCAAACTCTACATCATCCAAAGCGATTTGAAAAACCTGTTGTAAATAAGTATTTCTTTCATCTATATATAGTTTATGCATAACAGGAAGACCGCCGAGCTGAAAGAAATGGTTCAGTGCAGAAGAATCGTATTTATGTTCATATGCTAAAAACTCTTCATAATCAAGTGGATAAAGATCAATCTGATCTATTTCGGGAATGTTATATTTATGCTCAGATGTGATCAATAGTTGAGATACATTTGGAAACTTGATACTCTCTTTATAATTGTCAAGAACCAAGATATCAATTCTATTCTCTTGGCAAAATTTATTGAGAATTTTATTCAGCTCATCAAACTCAATTCTAATATCGTTACAGTCTATATATAGGTAGCTATTTTTTTTGTGTGCAAGCAGATAAGATTTAACAAGTTGTGTTTTTCCACTTTTTGTTATACCGTTAATCTGGTACGATTTCTCATCAATAAACACTTTTCTATCATGATATTTATCAATATGTAAGTCGGTTTTATAAAACTCTTCGAGTAAAATTTCCATAAATTATCCAAAATTTTGATGATAAAATTTTACCATTTCCTTATTAAAAGGAAATAAATTTGTATATTTTTTAATTTTTGCACCCAAAATCCTTGAATAATATAATGTATTTGAGTATAATTTCGCTCCCTTAAATGGTCAGACACAGGGCTGACGAGTTCTTTATAAGGAAATAATATGGAAAAAATTCGTTTGAAATTGAAAGCTTACGATCATCGTGTACTTGATAGATCTGTAGCTTCAATCGTTGAGGCTGTTAAGCGTACTGGTGCGGTTATCCGTGGTCCAATACCTTTACCAACAAAAATTCGTAAATATACAGTTTTAAAATCTGTTCACGTTAACAAAAAATCTCGTGAGCAATTTGAAATTCGTATGCATGCTAGAATGATCGATATCGTATCTGCAACGCCAGAGACTGTTGATTCATTAATGAAACTAGACTTAGCACCGGAAGTGGACGTAGAAGTTCGCTCTATGGATAAATAAGGAGTAACAAGTGGAATATATTGTTGAAAAAATCGGTATGAGCCGTACTATCACTGTTCCTGCAAAACCTGTTACTCTTTTAAGAGTTCTAGATGCAAAAGTATGTGAAGTAAACGAAGGTAAAGCACTAGTAGCTTATCCAAACGGCAAAAAAATGAATAAGGCAATTGAAGGTCAACAAAAAAAGTTCAACCTTTCATCTGAGTTTAACCGTTTTGTTACTTTAGACGTTGCGAACACTGAAGCTGGTGATTTAGACCTAGCTCCATTAGCTGAAGCAACAACTGTAAAATCAACTTTTACAACTAAAGGTCGCGGTTTCCAAGGTGGAATGAAGCGTTGGAACTTCGGTGGTGGTCCTGCTGCTCACGGTCACAGATTTGGTCGTAGAACAGGTTCTATCGGTAATGCTGAGTGGCCAGGTCGTGTTATGAAAGGTAAGAAAATGCCTGGACAATACGGAAATACACAAAACAGTGTAAAAAATGAAATCGTTTCTTACGATGCTGAAAACAAAATCATCGCGGTTTTAGGTTCAGTTTCAGGTGCTAACGGTACTTTAGGACGTGTAAAGGTGGTTAAATAATGAGCGCAGCAATCGTTTTAAATGAAAAAATGGAAAAAGCTTCTGAGATTGCTTTACCAGAATCATTCGCTGGTATCAATCCTCATAACTTATACCTTTATGTAAAGTCTGCACAAGCTGCTATGCGTGCAAACAGTGCATCGGTTAAAACAAGAAGCGAAGTAAGCGGTGGTGGTAAAAAACCATTTGCTCAAAAAGGTGGCGGTCGTGCTCGTCAAGGTTCGATCAGAGCTCCTCACTATACTGGTGGTGGTATTGCATTCGGTCCTCAAAACAACCGTAATTACAACCAAAAAGTGAACAAAAAGCAAAAGAAACTTGCTTTAAACTTTGCTCTTAACGAGCATGCACAAAACGGTACTCTTTTCGTAGTAGACAGCATTGAAGTAGCATCTGGTAAAACTAAAGATGCAGCAGCAATGTTCAAAGCTCTTAACCAAAGAGATACTTTATTTGTAAAATCTATTTTAGATGAGAAAACTTACTTAGCATTCCAAAACTTAAATGCTACATTCGTAATCGAATCTAATGAATTAAACGCATACTTAGCTGCAAACTATCGTTCAATCGTGATAGAAAAAGCTGTATGGGAAAATCTTGTAAGTGGGGCTAAATAATGGCAGATATTACAGATATTAAATCAATTCTTTATACAGAAAAGACTCTTGGTCTACAAGAAGATGGTGTTATCGTTGTTCAAACTTCACCACGTATGACTAAATCTGGTCTTAAAGAGGTGTTTAGAGAGTATTTCGGAATTATTCCTTCAAAAATCAACTCTTTAAATCAAAGCGGAAAAGTTAAAAGATTCCGTGGTGTACAAGGTAAACAAAATGACTTCAAAAAGTTCTATGTAACTTTACCTGAAGGTGCACAAATCGAAAGTTTGGCGGTGTAATATGGCAATTAAAACTTATAGACCGATAACACCATCTCGTCGTTTTTATACGAACGTAGATAGTTCAGATATTACAGCAAAAGCTAGTGTTCGTTCATTATTAGTTAAGTTACCGACTCACTCTGGTCGTAACAACAACGGACGTATCACATCTCGTCATAAGCAAGCTGGTGCTAAAAAACTTTACCGTATTATCGATTTCAAAAGAAATAAATTCGGTATCGAAGGTACTGTAAGCGCTATCGAGTACGATCCATACAGAAACTGTAGAATCGCTCTTGTTACTTATGCAGATGGTGAAAAAAGATATATCCTACAACCAAAAAATTTAAATGTAGGTGATAAAGTTGCAGCAGCAGAAGCTGGTTTAGACGTTAAACCAGGAAACGCGATGAAACTTAAAAACATCCCAGTTGGTACATTAGTACACAACATTGAGTTAAAAGTAGGAAAAGGTGGACAAATGGTTCGTTCAGCTGGTACTTCTGCTCAAATCATGGGTCGTGATGGTAAATATGTTTCTTTACGTATGCCTTCATCTGAAATGAGACTTGTTCTTGGTGAGTGTATGGCAACTGTTGGTGTAGTTGGAAACGAAGAGTATTCTAACATCGTTATCGCAAAAGCTGGTCGTACTCGTCACATGGGTATCCGTCCTCAAACTCGTGGTTCTGCAATGAACCCAATTGATCACCCGCATGGTGGTGGTGAAGGTAAAACGAATTCAGGTCGTCATCCAGTTACTCCTTGGGGTAAACCAACGAAGGGTGCGAAAACTCGTCGTAAAAAAGCAAGTGATAAATTAATCATCACTCGTCGTAAACCAAATGCAAAAAGGGTAGGTTAATGGCTCGTTCAGTTAAAAAAGGTCCATTCGTAGATGACCATTTAATGAAAAAAGTTGAAACTGCTAAAGCTAGTGGAGACAAAAAACCTATTAAAACTTGGTCAAGAAGATCAGTTGTTCTTCCTGAGATGATCGGTTTAACATTAAATGTTCATAATGGTCGCCAATTCGTTCCTGTATTCGTAACAGAGAATCACATTGGTTATAAACTTGGTGAATTCGCACCAACTCGTACATTCAAGGGCCATAAAGGCACTGTACAGAAGAAAGGGTAAATAGATGGCTAGAGCATTATTAAAATTCATCCGTGTATCACCTATTAAATCTCGTTTAATCGCAAGAGAAGTACAAGGTATGAACGCTGAAGAAGCTATGGCTGCTTTAGAGTTTACTCCAAACAAAGCGGCAAAAATTATCTCTAAAGTTATTGCATCTGCAGTAGCTAACAGTGGTAACGAAGCTGAAGATTGTGTGATCACATCTTGTCGTGTTGACAATGGTCCGGTACTAAAACGTTTCCGTCCACGTGCTCGTGGTATGGCTTCAGGTATTAGAAAACCAACAGCACATATCTTAGTAGAAGTAGAGGGTAAATAGTATGGGTCAAAAAGTTAATCCTATTGGTTTACGTCTTGGTATCAACCGTAACTGGGAGAGTCGTTGGTTTCCTAACTTCAAAACTGCTCCTGCTAGTTTAGGTGAAGATCACAAGATTAGAACATTTTTAAAGAAAGAACTTTACTATGCTGGTGTTTCTAACATCATCATTGAAAGAACAGTTAAAAGATTACGTGTAACTATCATTGCTGCTCGTCCTGGTATCATCATCGGGAAAAAAGGTGCTGATATTGAGAAACTTAAAGATTCTCTTCAAAAACTTATCGGTAAAGCTGTTTCTGTAAACATCAAAGAAGAGAAAAAAGCTCAAGTTTCTGCTCAATTAGTTGCAGAAAACGTAGCTACTCAATTAGAGCGTCGTGTTGCTTTCAGACGTGCTATGAAGAAAGTTATGCAAGGTGCACAAAGAAGTGGTGCAAAAGGTATCAAAGTTTCTGTTTCTGGACGTCTTGGTGGTGCTGAGATGGCAAGAACTGAGTGGTACTTAGAAGGACGTGTTCCTCTTCATACACTTCGTGCAAGAATCGATTATGGTTTCGCTGAAGCTCACACTACTTACGGTATCATCGGTATCAAAGTATGGATCTTCAAAGGTGAGGTACTAACTAAAGGTATCCCAGCTGAAGCTAAAGAAGAGAAAAAAGAGACTCGTTCACGTAAACGTGCTCCAAGAAAAGAAAAGGCGGAATAAATCATGTTAATGCCAAAAAGAACAAAATATCGTAAAGTAATGAAAGGTCGTAACCGTGGTTATGCTCGTTCAGGTTACAAATTAGCTTTTGGTGACATCGGTTTTAAAGCGGTAGAAGCTGGTCGTATCAATTCTCGTCAAATTGAATCGGCTCGTATCT
The DNA here is from genome assembly GCF_029872055.1 of Sulfurimonas sp. C5. Taxonomy (NCBI): domain Bacteria; kingdom Pseudomonadati; phylum Campylobacterota; class Epsilonproteobacteria; order Campylobacterales; family Sulfurimonadaceae; genus Sulfurimonas; species Sulfurimonas sp. C5. The sequence goes on along the minus strand of NZ_JARXNQ010000003.1, from coordinate 90,446 downwards.
CAGCTACTCGTCACATCAAAAGAAATGGTAAGATTTGGATTCGTGTTTTCCCTGCTAAACCATTAACTGCTAAGCCTCTTGAAACTCGTATGGGTAAAGGTAAAGGTGGTGTTGATAAGTGGGTTATGAACATCAAGCCAGGTCGTATTATCTTTGAAATGGGTGGTGTACCTCACGAACTAGCTCGTGAAGCATTAACTTTAGCAATGCACAAATTGCCATTCAAAACAAAAATTATTACTGCGGAGATGAGCAATGAAATATTCTGATTTAGCAGGTAAAAGTGCAGCTGAACTTCAAGCAATGCTTAAAGAGAAGAAAACTGAGCTGTTTACTCTAAAAATTAAACAAAAAATGATGCAATTACAAAACAGCAGCGAATTAAAAACTGCTAAAAAAGATATTGCAAGAATCAACACTGCATTAACTGCAGTAGCAAAGTAGGGGACGAGCGATGACACATAAACGTGAAATTCAAGGTAATGTTGTAAAAATTGCTGGTGACAAAACTGTAACTATCGTAGTTGAGCGCCGTGTAATGCATCCTCGTTACCACAAAGTTGTAAAACGTTTCAAAAAGTACCTAGTACATGATGAGCGTAATGAGGCAAAAGTTGGAGACGAGGTAATCGCTATCGAATGTCGTCCAATGTCTAAAACAAAATCTTTTAGACTTAAATCAGTAGTTAAAGGAGCGTAGTAATGATTCAATCTTTCTCACGTTTAAACGTAGCTGATAACACAGGTGCTAAAGAGATTATGTGTATTAAAGTTCTTGGCGGTTCAAAACGTCGTTATGCAACAGTAGGTGACGTAATCGTTGCTTCTGTTAAAAAAGCGATTCCAACTGCTAAAGTTAAAAAAGGTAAAGTTGTAAAAGCTGTTATCGTTAGAACTCATAAAGAAGTTCAAAGAGAAAACGGTTCATTAATTCGTTTCGATGACAACGCAGCTGTTATCTTAGATGACAAGAGAGAGCCTATCGGTACTCGTATCTTCGGACCAATCGGTCGTGAAGTTCGTTATGCTGGATTTATGAAAATCGTATCTCTTGCTCCGGAGGTTGTTTAATGGCAAAATTTAATTTCAAAAAAGGCGATACTGTAGAGATTATCGCTGGTGACGACAAAGGTAAAAAAGCTACAGTTTTAGCTGTATTACCAAAGAAAAACAAAGTAATCGTTGAGGGTTGTAAAATAGCTAAAAAAGCTGTTAAACCAACTGAAGAAAACACTAAAGGCGGACACGTTAATAAAGAGATGCCTATTGATGTTTCAAACGTTCGTAAAGTGGAGGCGTAACAATGGCACGTATGAAAGATAAATACTTAGCTTTAAAACCTGAGTTACAATCTGAATTAGATATCAAAAATGTTATGGATACTCCAGCATTAGAAAAAATTATTATCTCTGTAGGTGCAGGTTTTGCAATGAAAGATAATAAGCTTATGCAAAACATTGAAGATACAATTACAACTATTGCTGGTCAAAAAGCTTCTACTGTAATCGCTAAGAAATCTGTTGCAGGTTTCAAAGTTCGTGAAGGTATGCCAGTTGGTGTTCGTGTAACTCTTCGTGGTGAAAATATGTATAACTTCTTTGACCGCCTTGTGTCTATCGCACTTCCTCGTGTGAAAGACTTCCGTGGTGTTCCAAGAAATGGTTTTGATGGTCGTGGTAACTATAACTTCGGTCTTCAAGAACAACTTATCTTCCCAGAAATCAATTATGATTCAATCATGCAAATTCATGGTATGAACATTACTGTAGTTACAACTGCTAAAGAAGATAAAGGTGCATTCACTCTATTAGAGAAAATGGGTATGCCTTTCACTAAAGGAGGGAACAACTAATGGCTAAGAAGTCTATGATCGCAAAAGCGAAACGTACTCCAAAATATGCAGTACGTGCATATACAAGATGTCAGATTTGTGGTCGTCCACACTCTGTAATCCGTGATTTCGGTATCTGCCGTATCTGTTTCAGAAAAATGGCAAACGAGGGAATGATCCCAGGTGTTAGAAAGTCTAGCTGGTAAGCCGGAAACTTCTAATTATTAGTTTTTAGCAGTTTTTACTGCTAATCACACAAAGTCAAGGAAAAAAAATGGCAATTAATGATTTAGTATCAGATGCGTTAACACGTATCCGTAATGCTGGTATGAGAAGATTAGCTACTACTACTTTAGTACACTCTAAAAGTGTTGAAGCTGTAGCAAATATCTTAGTAGAAAAAGGTTATTTAGAATCTGCTAATGTAGTTGAAGATGGTGTAAAAAAGACTATCAAAGTTGCATTAAAATATGATGATAACGAAAAAACTGTAATCAATGAACTTAAACGTGTATCAAAACCTGGTCGTCGTATCTACAAAGGTAGAGAAGAGATCAAGCGTTTCAAAAATGGTTACGGAACAATTATAGTAAGTACATCACGTGGCGTACTACCAAACGACAAAGCTTATGAGCTTGGTGTTGGTGGTGAAGTTATGTGTACAGTTTGGTAGGAGGAATAGCATGTCAAGAATTGGAAAAAATCCTGTAGAATTTGCAGCTGATATTAAAGTATCTGCAAATGGAGATGTTATCACTTTCGCTAAAGGTAATAAATCTGTTGATTTAGATACTAAAGGAAATGTTTCTTTCGAAATCGAAGGAAATGCATTAACTTTCAAAAATTTATCTGATGCTCGTCAAGACAGAGCTTTCTGGGGTACATACAGAGCATTAGCACAAAACATCGTTACTGGTTTAACTACTGGTTATGAGAAAAAACTTGAAATCAATGGTGTTGGTTATAGAGCTGCTGTTCAAGGTAAAGTTCTTAACTTACAACTAGGTTTCTCTCACGATATCAACTACGATTTACCAGAAGGTATCGAAGCTGCTGTTGAGAAAAATGTTATTTCTTTAAAATCTCATGATAAACAACTTCTTGGTCAAGTTGCTGCTGAGATTAGAAGTTTCCGTCCACCAGAACCATATAAAGGTAAAGGTGTTAAATACATGGAAGAGCATATCGTGCGTAAAGCCGGTAAAACTGCTAAGAAATAAGGGAGGAAGATAGATGAACGCTAAAGTATTAAAAAGCAAATTGGCAAATCGTTTAAAACGTAAACGTCGTATCCGTGCAAAAATATCTGGTTGTGCTGAACTTCCTCGTGTTTCTGTATTCAGATCAAATCGTTACCTAAGTGTACAAGCAATTGATGATGCAACTGGAACTACTCTATGTGCATTAAATTCAAAAGCGATCTCTGCAAAAGCTAACAAAGAGGGTGCAGCTGCATTAGCTGAAGCTTTCGCTGGTAAGCTTAAAGAAGCTAACGTAAATAGCATCGTATTTGATCGTAATGGTTACCAATATCACGGCGTTATCGCTGCATTTGGTGAAGCACTTCGTGCTAACGAAATTAAGTTTTAGGGGCTAAGATGGTAGAGATCAATAGAGATGATTTTGAAGAATCAATTGTAAATATTGGCCGTGTTACTAAGGTTGTTAAAGGTGGTAGACGTTTCCGTTTTACTGCTTTAATCGTAGTTGGTGATAAAAATGGTACTGTAGGTTTCGGTGTTGGAAAAGCTAAAGAGGTTCCAGACGCTATTAAAAAAGCTGTTGATAACGCTTTCAAAAACCTAACTACTGTAAGTATTAAAGGTACTACTATCGCTCACGATATTGAACACAAATATAACGCTTCTCGCGTTTTACTTAAACCAGCATCTGAAGGTACTGGTGTTATCGCTGGTGGGGCAACTCGTCCAGTTCTAGAGCTTGCAGGGATTCAAGATATCCTTACAAAATCTATCGGTTCTAACAATCCAAATACACTAGTACGTGCTACAATCGAAGCACTTAGCAAGTTAAAAGGATAAGAAGATGGGTATTGAAAACTTAACTCCTGCAGAAGGATCAACATCTACTCGTAAAAGAGTTGGACGTGGTCAAGGTTCAGGTATGGGTAAGACTTCGACTCGTGGTCAAAAAGGTCAAAAATCTCGTACTGGTTATAAAAGAAAAAGAAACTTCGAAGGTGGACAACAACCACTTGCTCGTCGTTTACCAAAAATCGGTTTTACTTCTAAACTTGTAAAACCATACGTAATCAACGTAGAAAAAATTAAAGCTGTTGCTGAGTTAGAAGAGATCACAATGGAAACTATCCGTTCTGTTCACAAAATCTCTAACTCTGTTGCAAAAGTTAAATTAGTAGGTGCATCTGCAAAAGATTTAGCATCGAAAATTAAAGACGAAAACGTTACAACAACAGGTAACTAATCGTGAACAAAAATCTAGCTAATAAGATACTTATTACGATTGGGTTTTTATTTATCTACCGCCTGCTGGCATACGTGCCAGTTCCAGGTGTAGATACTGCTGTTATTGCTTCTTTCTTCGACTCTCATCAATCAGATGCATTAGGTTTATTCAATATGTTTAGTGGTAATGCTGTAGAGAGATTATCTATAATTTCACTTGGTATTATGCCTTATATCACTGCTTCAATTATCATGGAGCTTCTTGCTGCTACATTCCCTGGTTTAGGGCAAATGAAAAAAGAGCGTGATGGTATGGTTAAATATATGCAAATAATCCGTTATGCAACTATCGTTATTACGATTATTCAAGCTGTTGGTGTAAGTGTTGGATTACAAAGCTTAACAGGTCCAAACGGTAATAGTGCTATCTTAGCTGATCATACTACATTCGTTGTTCTTTCTGCTATCTCTATGTTAGCTGGAACTATGTTACTTATGTGGATTGGTGAGCAAATAACACAAAGTGGTATTGGTAACGGTATCTCTTTAATTATCTTTGCAGGAATCGTTTCAGCTATTCCTAGTGCTATAGGTCAAACTGTAACTATGGTAAATACTGGAGCAATGAGCTTCTTAACAGTGATTGCTATTTTAGCTCTTATCTTTATAACTGTAGCTGTGATCATTTATGTTGAACTTGGTGAGCGTCGTGTGCCTATTACGTATGCGAAAAAAACTGTAATGCAAAACCAAAACAAACGTGTTATGAACTATATTCCTATTAAAGTTAACCTTTCTGGTGTAATCCCTGTAATTTTCGCTTCTGCGATCTTAATGTTCCCTATGACTGTACTTTCAAGCAGTACAAATCCTACGGTTCAAGCAATTGCAGACTTTTTAAATCCTAACGGTTACTTTTTTAACTTTTTAACTTTTGTATTTGTTATCTTCTTCGCATTCTTTTATGCTTCGATTACATTTAATGCAAAAGATATCTCTGATAATTTAAAACGCCAAGGTGGATTTATCCCTGGTATCCGTACAGGTGAAGCTACAAAAGAGTTCTTAAATGAAACTGCAAGTAGATTAACTGTTACAGGTGCTTTATATCTTGGTTTAGTGGCGACACTCCCATTTATGATCATAAAAGGGATGGGTGTTCCATTCTTCTTTGGTGGTACAGCTGTTTTAATCGTTGTTCAAGTTGCACTTGACACAATGAGAAAAATAGAGGCTCAGATCTATATGAGCAAGTATGAAACTTTAAGTGCAGTTGGTCTGTAAAACAATATGGCTATCGCACTTAGAAAACCACAAGAGATTGACAAATTAAGAGCTGCCAACAAGATTGTTGGCGGTGCTCTTGAACTTCTTCGTCAAAATACTAAAGTAGGTATGAGTTTAAAAGAATTAGATGCTATGGCTGAGGATTATATCCGTAGTCAAGGTGCTAAACCATCTTTTAAAGGCTTATACGGATTCCCAAATGCTGTATGTACATCTTTAAACGAAGTAATCATTCATGGAATTCCTAATGATTATAAACTTCAAGAGGGCGACGTTATCGGATATGATATCGGAACAGAACTTGAAGGTTGGTTCGGTGATGCTGCTATCAGTGTAGGTGTCGGTGAAATATCAAAACTTGACGAAGAGCTAATCGCTTGTGCAAAAGATACACTCTATTATGCTATCGAAAATATCAAAGAGGGTATGAGGTTTAAAGAACTTTCTTACATGATGGAGCAATTCATCAAAGAGAGAGGTTTTGTACCTTTAAGAAATTTTTGCGGACATGGAATAGGGAAAAGACCTCATGAAGAGCCTGAAATTCCAAATTATCTTGATGGTCCTAACCCTAAAGCGGGACCGAAGATCAAAAGTGGAATGGTTTTTTGCTTAGAACCTATGATTTGCCAAAAAGATGGAAAACCTATTATCTTGGATAATGGTTGGGATGTTGTTAGTGCCGACGGTTTACGCGGTTCACACTATGAGCATACTGTCGCTGTTGTTGACGGTAAAGCTGAAATATTATCTCTTGCGTAAGAGTTAAAACTTTTAAAGGACTAAAAATGGCTAAAGCAGATGTTATTGAGGTTGATGGCAAGATTATTGAAGCATTGCCTAACGCAACTTTTCGTGTTGAACTAGAAAATGGGCATATTATTTTATGTCACATCGCAGGTAAAATGCGTATGCACTATATCAAGATACTTCCAGGTGACAAAGTTAAACTAGAGCTTACACCTTATTCACTTGATAAAGGTCGTATCACTTATAGATACAAATAAGAATGTAGCTTTTAAAGCTACTTCTTACTTTAAAACTTTCCTGAATTTCTGAATTCTGCTATTTCAGTTTCTACCATTTCATCAATCATAATAGTAAATAGATCACTTATCATATTCGGATTGATTCCAAGACTAATTGCTTTATTACGTACACGCTGCATAATATCATCAATACGATCTTCTGCTTTTACTTCATCTATTGTATTTTTAAATGCAACGGCCTGACGTATTAGATGACTTCTTTCTGAAATAAGATCAACTAGTTTTGCATCAATAATATCAATTTCGTCTCTTACTTCTTGGAGTGAATTACATTTTTTCATATATCATTTCCTAAACTTTTGATATCTGTTAACACAATTGTAACAATTAAGATATATAATTTTTCTTACGATTCTCCTTGTATATCCTTCTGAAATTGATTCATTCAGACGGTATACTCTTTAAATAAACTCCTTTGGGAGTTTATCTTTTATAGATCCCCGTATCTTTTATTTCAATTTTTCCATCTTCTTGTAACTTGGTCAATGTGCGTTTAAACTCTTTTTTACTCAAACCGAATACATCTTTAATAAGTTCTGCATCGCTTTTATAGTTATAAGGCATTATACCGCCATTTTCTTCTAATAGTGCAAAAACTTTATCTGCAGCGGAAGAATTGTTCTTATTTCCAATCGGACGAAGTGAGATATCAATATTACCGTCTTGTCTTACAGTTTTTATATATCCTGTTCTTTCTTCTCCAATGATCACTTTTTCAAAGATTTCATTATCGTAGATTAGACCTTCATAATTGTCTGCTACTATACATTTGTATCCAAGAGGTGTTTTTAAAATTGGGATGATACTGACTTCTTGTTTCGGATAAAGCCCTTTAGGATTTTTTTTGAAAAAATCAGTAGTTTTTTCTGAAGCAACAAGGCGGTGCGTTCTCTCATCGTAAACAACTTTGATAAAATGTTTTTCACCGACTTTAAAAGGGTTCTTTTGCAATTTTGTAGGACATAAAAGATCTTTAGGCAGACCCCAGTCTAAAAAAGCTCCGAATTTTGCAGTATCTACAACTTCCAAGAGTGCAAATTGATCTAACATAGCTTTTGGTTTAAGTGTCGTTGCAATAAGTCTGTCTTCTGAATCTGTGTAAAGAAACACTTCTATTAAAGAGTCTTCTTGCATATCGTCAGTAACGTAAGCTTGTGGCAGAAGTACGTCTTTACCATCCTCTGCCATTAAAAAGATGCCATGAGGAGTCAGTCTGTCTGCACGTAGTGTATTGAGTTTTCCGAGTTCTAAGTGTGAATTTAATTTCATTTGGTTCTTCCGTCTTTTTTTAGAATTATATCTTTTTTATTTCATTTTCACTCAAAAGGAACAGAATTTACATATATATTTAACAGGTTAAAAATTAATCATATGTAAGTCTTGAAAAAGTAAGGCTTATGATAATATTCAACAAATATATTAAGATAATTAATATAAAAGGGAACATCATGGCAGAGTTAATGTTTCAGGACAATGAATTAATAGTGTCAAAAACGGATACAAAAGGGAATATCCTATACGGTAATGAGTTATTTTTAAAATTGGCCGGATATACAGAACAAGAGTTATTAAGAAGTCCACATAATATTATACGTCACCCAAAAATGCCAAAGGTGATTTTTAAATTACTTTGGGAAACGGTACAGCAAGGAAAAGAGATAAACGCATATGTAATGAACCGTGCCAAAAACGGTGATCATTATTGGGTTTTAGCAAACGTTACACCCTCTTATGATGCAAATAAAAACATTGTAGGGTTTTATTCTGTAAGAAGGAAACCTACTAAAAAAGCACTCGATGTGATTATCCCGCTTTATGAGCAATTGTATCAAGCTGAAAAAAGTGGGGGCATAAACGCATCGCAAAAAATATTAGATTCTATCATTGCAGAAAATGGAGGCAGGTATGACAGATTTATCTTATCTCTCTAGGATTAATCTACTTATTTATTTAGGGATGGGTGCTTATGCCTTAGGTATGTTGTATGACATATTTATACTTGAACACTTGTCTATTATCAATATTATAATGTTTTTACTTGCTAGTTTGATCATTGTTTTCATACACTTGAATATTAAATTTTTACAACGGGAAATGGATAAAATATTTGAAGTATTGGATTCAACTGCAAACGGAAATTTTGAGCAGCGTATTACAAATATTACAGCCAAAGGTAGAGTAGGAAAGATTGCAAAACAACTCAATAACATACTCGATCAGTTCGAAACGTTTATGAGAGAGATGAAAACATCTGTAAATTATGCAAGTGAGAATGAATTTTTTCGACAGTTCAATACACAAGGACTTAGTTCGGCACTGGAATTTGGAGGAAATCACGTAAATGAAAGTGCGAAAGTGATGGAACATACGTATAAGATGCAACAAAGAGCCGAACTTAATTCAGAACTCAGCCTTATTAATAAAAACAATGTACAGCTTGAATCCCTGCAAGAAAGTTTTAGTTCTAATGCAAAATATCTTGAAGTGATCTCTCAAAGTATAATGAACTCTACACAAATGAGTATAGAGCGTGTCGAAGATGCAGAAAATGTAGGAAGTAAATTAGACGGCTTAAATCAGCTCATTGATGTAAATGTAACATCAAGTGAGTTATTAGAAAGCCGTGCAAAAGAGATCACGGAAGTAGTAGATCTCATCAGTGATATTTCCGATCAGACAAATTTATTGGCACTTAATGCTGCAATTGAAGCTGCTCGTGCAGGTGAGCATGGTCGTGGTTTTGCCGTTGTAGCCGATGAAGTAAGAAAACTGGCTGAACGTACTCAAAAAGCAACTGCCGAGATAAAAACAACAGTTCAGGTACTACAGCAAGAGAGCCGAGAGATGAGTGAAAGTTCTGAGAGTATGCGAGTTGTAATGGAAGAGTTCCATGAAATGATTATGAAATTCAGTCAAAGTATGGTTGAACTACGTGATTCAAATACCGAATCTGAAAAGTTAATTAAGCAGATTGACGGGCGTATATTTATGAACCTGATCATGATAGACCATGTATTGTTTAAAACAAATGCATATGCTTCTTTTTCTGCAGGAAAAGTAGTATCAGAATTCAACGATCAGCATAATTGCCGTTTTGGCAAATGGTATGACACGGAAGGGAAAAAGCTCTACGGTCATACACACAGTTATAAACTTGCACTAGAGCCCCATGAAATTATCCATAATAGAATTCAAGAATCTCTGTCTTGTTTAAAAGATGGCAGTTTAGATGGATGTGTAGAGAAGAAAGAGAAAATTTTAGGCGCCTTCCAGGAAATGGAAGAAGCCAGTGAAAAACTTTTTAAACTTACTGAAGCTATGGTTGAAGAAGCATAGAAGCTAACACTAAAAGCAGTACAGGCGGAGTAATAATTAGTCCAAATTTACTGTACTGCCAAAATCCTATTTTCACCCCTTTTTGAGAAAGTACGTGCAGCCATAATAAGGTAGCAAGTGAGCCAAACGGAGTCATTTTAGGTCCAAGGTTACATCCAATGATATTTGCATATGCAAGAGCCTGATTCGGGATATCTTGAAGGGCAATGTCCATAACCATTACAGTCGGCATATTATTCATGATCGCACTTAAACCTGCAGAGATAAAACCTGTTCCAATAATTGCAACAGCATCTCCGCGCTGAGCCAAGTCTTTAAGTACAATCGCTAGATAATCTGTAAGTCCGGCATTCTTTAGTCCATATACTACGATGTACAAACCGATACTAAACCAAACAACCTGCCAAGGTGCTGTTTTGATAGTGAGCCATGCTTTTGCACTTTTTGCATAACTTGCAATTGCCAGAAAGATAAGACCTCCCCCAAGAGCAAACACTGAAACAGGTAAATCAAAAAGATCTCCAATGAAATAACCTGCTAAGAGTAAAGCCAGGAAAAACCAAGAAAATTTAAAAAGCGTTTTATTTTTGAGTACATCATCAGGATTTTTTAACAGGTTTACGTCCACGTGTTTAGGAATATCGTTGCGTAAAACTGTCCACAGAACTACTATCGAAATAACAGTACTTACAAGATAAGGGATAAACATATTTGAGAGATACTGCATAAACCCTATATTGAAATAGTTTGCCGTTACGATGTTAGTAAGGTTTGAAAATACAAAAGGAAGAGATGCAGAATCACTAATGAAACCGCCTGCAAGTAAAAATGCCAAAATTGTTTTGGTATTGAGTTGTAGGATTCTCATTTTTGCAAGTAAAATAGGTGTAAGAATAAGTGCCGCACCATCATTAGCAAAGAGAGCGGAAACAAAACTTCCAAGAAGTAGAGCATATACAAACATCAAATGACCGTTCCCACGTGAGAGTTTTGCCATTTTGATAGCACACCATTCAAAGAAACCTATTTCATCAAGTACCATTGATAAAATAATAATACCGATAAATGCCAATGTTGCATCCCATACAATATCTGTCACAACAAGAACGTCTTGAAGATTTACAGTCCCAAGCAGTAAAGAGACAACAGCGCCGATGATTGCTGTAGTACCTATTTGTAAACCTTTAGGCTGCCAGATTACAAAAATAAGTGTAATTAAAAAGATAGATGTAGCAAGAAGCATAATGAGCCTTGAATTTTTTGAGAAAGTATATCGAGATTGTTTTAATATATCAAGATATATTGATGTATTCTGGGAATATTTATTGCTGAGTCAATGTAAAATAGTTAAAAGTGAGAAAATGGTACTTTTTAAAAGTTCAAATGAGAAAGTTTATTATTATAAAATCAATATTTATCAGACACTTTTTGGTGATTATCTAATCCAAAGAGAATATGGAGGGATTCAAAACCACAACCCTACTAATACCATCAAAAGTTATGCTCCCTCAAAGAAAGAAGCCCTTTGTAAAGTACTCGATATTGTAGTAGATAAAAAACAGCTGGGGTATTTAAAAAGAGTATAATATCTAAGTCAAGGAGTATAACATGAAAAGTATTTTATATGGATCGTTGCTTACTTGTATGATCTTCAGTGGATGTGCAACGAATCAGGGACCTGAGTATGATGGGAAAAGTTATAATCAGATTAAAACTTACGAATTAGGTACTGTTACAAGTGTTCGTCCTGTAGTTATCAGTGATGATGGAACGGGAACATTTATTGGCGCAATCGTTGGTACTGTGCTTGGAACAACTCTCGGAGGTGGCAGAGGTACTACCCTCACAACACTTGCTGGTGGTCTTGGTGGTGCATATGTAGGTAGTGAGGTTGGAAAAGCTAATGCGTCTGAACTATTCATAGATCTAGATAATGGTCAAGATATTGTAACTGTAGTCAAAGGAAAAGGATACAACGTAGGCGATAGGGTACAAGTGATTAAAGCTCACGGAAAAGTTGAACAGGTATATATTTTAGAGTAAATACTCCTGCCCCACTTTTTTACAATACGCTTCCAGCATTGCATGTTCAAAGTCGTTATTTGTAGAATATTGGTAGCCGAATGTGTCTTTCCAGAGCTCATGCGGTTCCATACAAAGATAGAAAAATACTTTATCCTCTCCGCTTTGCCAAGGTTTGAAACTCTCATACGCATGTTTAAACATTTCAATTTTTGTAGCATACGGGTAAGAAGTTTTTCCACTTGCATCTTCGTGGGGTATTTGTGTGATCTTGGTTCTAAAGTCACGAGATCGCAACTGTTTGATTACAGGTTTGATAAATGTTAATGTCCCAAAACTGACAAGTGCTACCTCTTTAGAAGTAAAAGTATCTAGCAGTTTTGTATAAACCTCTTTATATTCATCAAGATAGTCGACATATTCTACAATCGGATGGAAATGAAAACCGACTTTTACACCTTTATCGGCAACTTTTCTGGCAGCATTGATCCTTTTTTCTAACGATGCCGTCAGATGCTCTTCGTTGTCAATGATTGTTTGGGTATTTAAACTCCAAGTACAAAGAATATTTTTCGGTACATCGTTTTCTAAAAAGTAAGAGATATTGTCCGACTTTGTTTTAAACTCCAAAATCACGTTTGGATTAGTGCGGGCAAATTCAAAAAGGGAGTCTAAGAGCCCCTCACGGTTTCCCCACATCAAAGAGTCTGAACTCTGTCCCGTACCTATGTGATAAGTTTTATTCGGATCGAGGTTGAGGTTTTTGAGCTTCTCATGGAAATTAGAGTCAAATGTCACATTGTTTTGATTGTAAAAACTCTGGATCGAACAGTAAGAACAGTCAAAGCCGCACGATTCAACCGCATCAAGTGTTAAAAGATTACAGCAACGTGTTTTTTCACTGGCAACAGGACAAAGACCGAGTCCAAAACCCTCTTTTGGTTTTGAAGTGAAAGTGAACTTTTGTTCTTGGGGAATATTTTTAAGTGTAAAGTTTTCATACGAATTTGGTTTGTTACGAAGATCTTCGTATGCTTTTTTCAGTTGTGTAAAGACAACCTTTTTTTGTTCATGATCGGGAAAAATATCTTGAATACTTCCTTCATTCCAAAGTTCAAGATCACGAGTGATATCAACAATTTGTTTAAGCTCTTGATGGGAAAACTTTAATTCGTAAGATTTGTTTTGAATAAAGTTTCGATCCTCATCACTGAGCTTATGAAAAAAGGTGTTTTGTATTGCTTTATTAAATTTTTCTTCGTAGCTATTCATAAAGCGAATTTTATCCTAAAAAACTTAGTTAGTTTATAGGAATAACTTTTACTTCTGGTTTTTTAACAGGTTTTTTTGGAATCGTTATTGTCAAAATTCCATCTTTATAGTTTGTTTCAAGTTTTTCACTTTGAGCATTCTCTGGAAGCTGTATTGCTTTTTGAAAACTGCCGTAAAAGATCTCTTTTCTTACATAGTTTCCATCTTTATCTTTCTCTTCGATTTTCTGTTCTTTTTTCCCTTCGAGGTTTAGAACATTATGATCATCAATCGAGAGCTTGATATCTTTTTTCTCAACACCGGCAAGATCGAATTCAATGATGATCTGTTTTTCTTTATCTTGAATATTTGTTCTAGGATAATTATAGTTAGTAATAGCCGGAGCACTCATGTGTTTGTCAAGCATCGAATTGAAATATTTCTGCATCTTGGCAAATTCATCTTCATACGGATCATTTACAAAAATCGGATCGGCAAACGCAACACTTGTTAAAACTGATAAAAAAGCTAAAATATGAATCAATCGTTTCATCGGTTCTCCTTTATTGAAAAATCGGAAAATATATTCCGTTAATCTCAATTGTATAACTGCTTTTTTAATATTGAGTAAATGTGAAATTACTATTTTAGAAGAAGTTGTGAAGTTTTATCTAGTAGTTTTTGGAAACTTTTGATTGTGATATTTTTTCTGCTTGTTTCAATAATATTATCAGCTTTGAGTTGTTTGAGTGCACGTTCAATTACATGGCGAACCGTTCCAAGCAGTTTTGCGATCTCTGAATTTGAAAGGTTTTGTAAAAGCTGGTACTTGAAATGTTTTTCTTGGTTGAGATTATCAACCAAAAGATTGATGAGCCTGTCTTGCGTATTGTACAGGGCAAGGTCTGTACTTAGCTCCTCCGTATGGCGCATTTGTGCTGCAAGATAGGGAAAAAACTTTTTACTGAAAGTTGGATCGTTCTCAAGCCAGTATTGTACACGCTCCAGAGGTAATTCTAAAACGGTACAATCCTCAAGTACTTCGTAAAGTACATCGTGTACCTGATTGTCCAGCAAAGTGATAACATCAAACATATCTCCGCGTCTGTATATAAAGATAGTTTGTTCTTTGTCGTTTTCAAAGTTTATTTGATAGGTTTTAATTTTACCGCTGACAACAATATAGAAGTTTTTTAAAAGATCATCGGAATGAAAAGCACTGCTTCCTTTTTTGAACTCCAAAGATTTTGCATATTTGTAAAACTCATCTTCAAAGCTTTTATTTAAATTCCCGAGTAGTTCTATTTCATTTGATTCTTTTTGCATTTTGTTATTCTAGCAAAAGATCGAAAAAAGAGATAATAACTTTGCCTAAATTATTTCCCAATCCTCTACAGGGCCTTCAATTTTTTCAAATAAGGGGTGAGTCTCTATCTCTTTTAGCGCTTCGAGTTTTTGATAACGCTCAGGATCTCTTGTTTTTAGTTTATTTAAAAGATGAGTGAATTCATATGAAAGCTGCTTACTGTTAACATGTATAGTGTGACACTGCTTGTTACTTAGAATTTTATCCCTATTGAACTTATACCCTCGCTTATCTGCTTCATCGACTACACTGTGAAGATAACACTCGATAGCACTCTGAGGATCTTGAGTATTTTTAAATCGTATCAATTGGGGGTGATTTTTATACCCTTTGGTCTTATTGTGTAAAACGTTTTGTGCCAATAAACCTTCACGCCATAATGCTACCAAACCTTTTGCGTCCAAATATTTAGGGTGTATAGACCAGAGTCTCATGAAATTATCCTAGAAAATATGTCATCTTGCAATAAGTTTAACGTTTGAGGGTAAATAGGAATATAATTTTGCATATTTAATGAACGGGAGTTTTGTATGCAACTAGGAAAATGTCCCTACTGTGAAGATGGTGAAATAGAAGTTCGAGACAAAGAAGTACGCGGAAAAAAAGTAAAACTCTATGCGTGTAGTAATGCCCATTGGAAAAGTGAAGATGGAGAGTTGTTTGAATTACGTGACGATGCAACCTGCGGTTATAGAATCTGGCAGAATACGCTTTCACGTTACGGGAAGTGGCTCGGATATAAAGAGATCAGAGAATTACTGGAAAATAAAGAACTTGAAGTGGAGCTAGTAAGTAAAAAATACGGTAAAAAAATCAACTATTCAAAGACTGTTATTTTAGATTATGAATATGGAGTCAGTGTTCTCTGGGAGTAGTACTTAAATTTGAAAAAAGGTGAAATTTGCCGATATAGTTCAAACACAAATTGACAAAAGGAGTTGTCATGAAAATTGAATTAAGTGCTATAGCTCTAGCTGCAAATTATGAAAAAAAATCTGTTACACATGAGAGTGAACATTTGGAACAATGGATAGGTTCCCGTAATCCTCAAGAAAGAAGAGAAGATACTTTACAGCTCTCAAAAAAATATAAACTTTTAGAAGTGAAAAAAGAGGATGATGACTTTGAGTCACTCGATCCTAAGTTGCAAAAAATTATTAAAGCATTAGAAATTTTAACGGGTAAAAAGATCCGTATACAGCTTTTTAATCCACAAAACAATAAACAAGAAAATCTGCAAAGCAATGAAAACCCAAGAGAACGAGTAGGATGGGGGATTAATTATAGTTATGAAAAGACAGAAATAAACTCACAAAAATTACAATTTGCTTCTGTTGGGAACGTTACTTTAGAAGATGGAAGAAAAATAGATTTCGGGCTCTCTTTTTCGATGCAGCAAAGTACAATAAAGCATGAGTCTGTAAGCTTTAAAGCTGGTGATGCTTTAATTGACCCTATAGTTATTCAGTTTCAAGACGGAGCTGTAGAGTTTTCAAAGTCAAAGACAAATTTAGATTTAGACCTTGACGGAAAAGAGGAGGAGTTTTCATTTGTCGGAAGCGGAAGCGGTTTTTTAACGCTTGATAAAAACAGTGACGGCATAGTCAATGACGGAAGTGAACTTTTTGGTCCAAACAGCGGTGACGGATTTGACGATCTAAAAGAATATGATCAAGACAATAATAGCTGGATTGATGAAAATGATGCCGTTTTTGATAAACTTCGTATATGGACAAAAGATAAAAATGGAGAGGAGACATTTTACTCTTTAAAAAATTTAGGGATAGGTGCACTCTATTTAGAAAATGTTTCTACTGCTTTTGAATTTGATGAAGGAAATATGGCAAAAAGCTCAGTATTTCTGCGTGAAAACGGTTCAGCTGGAGTGATGAGTGAAATCGACTTAAGGGTTTAAATAAATCTTAATAAAACTTTAACCTTAACTTCTGTATAATTCCCGTCCACTTTACTGTTTTACATAAAGCTAGAATGTTTTTATCTAGCCATATTTGCCTAGATAAAAGTATTGGCAAGCATAAGGCTTCGCCTAAAAACAGATAAAGAAGTAAATTTGAGGAGACTTTCTATGAAAGTACGCGCTTCAGTAAAGAAAATGTGTGATGACTGTAAAGTTATCAAGAGAAAAGGGATTGTAAGAGTAATCTGCAAGAACCCAAAACATAAACAGAGACAAGGATAACCATGGCTCGTATTTCTGGTGTTGATTTACCTAAGAAAAAACGTGTAGAGTATGGTCTAACATACATCTACGGTATCGGTTTACATACTTCTCGTGCTATTTTAGATGCGACAGGTATTGATTATAACAAAAGAGTTTTCGAACTTAATGAGGCTGATGTAGCTGCAATTACTAATGAAATCCGTGAAAACCATATGGTTGAGGGTGATTTACGTAAAAAAGTTGCTATGGATATTAAAGCACTTATGGACTTAGGATCTTACAGAGGTCTTCGTCACCGTCGTGGTCTTCCGTGTCGTGGTCAAAAAACTAAGACAAATGCTCGTACTCGTAAGGGTAAAAAGAAAACTGTTGGTTCAGCGTAAGGATTTAAAACATGGCAAAAAGAAAAGCTGTTAGAAAAAAAGTTGTAAAAAAGAATATTTCACGTGGTATCATCCACATTTCTGCATCTTTCAATAATACATTAGTAACTATTACTGATGAGATGGGAAATATGATTTCGTGGAGTTCTGCTGGTAGCCTTGGTTTTAAAGGTTCTAAAAAATCTACTCCATTCGCTGCTCAAGCTGCTGTTGAAGCTGCTGTTGAAAAAGCTCAAGTACACGGTATTAAAGAACTAGGTATTAGAGTTCAAGGTCCAGGTTCTGGTCGTGAAACTGCAGTTAAATCTGTAGGTGCTATTGAAGGTATCCGTGTTACATTCATGAAAGATGTAACTCCATTACCACACAATGGTTGTCGTGCGCCTAAGCGTCGTAGAGTTTAAGGAGGTTAACAGATGGCAAGATATAGAGGTCCAGTAGAAAAAATCGAAAGAAGATTTGGAGTTAGCCTAAACCTTAAAGGTGAGCGTCGTTTAGCAGGTAAATCTGCTTTAGATAAACGTCCTTACGGTCCTGGTCAACATGGTCAACGTCGTAAAAAGATTTCTGAGTATGGTTTACAACTTAACGAGAAACAAAAAGCAAAATTCATGTATGGTGTTTCTGAAAAACAATTCCGTGCACTATTTGATGAAGCTAAAAGAAGAGAAGGGAATACAGGTACAAACCTTGTAACTCTAATCGAACAAAGACTTGATAACTTAGTATACAGAATGGGATTTGCAACTACTCGTAGATTTGCACGTCAGCTTGTTACTCACGGTCACATTTTAGTTGACGGTAAAAAAGTTGATATTCCATCATTCCGTGTTAAACCAGGTCAAAAAATTGAAGTTCGTGAATCAAGCAAACAAAATGCTCAAATTCAAAGAGCTATCGAATTAACAAACCAAACAGGTCTTGCTCCATGGGTTGACATCGATGCTGCTAAAGTTTTCGGTATTTTTACTCGTTTACCAGAGCGTGAAGAAGTTGTTATTCCTGTAGAAGAGCGTTTAATCGTTGAGCTTTACTCGAAATAATAATTAATAAAAAAGGCGTAAAAGAATGAAAAAGATTAAAACTACTCCACTTGCTCCTCAAGAGTTTGAGGTAGAACAAATTAGTGAGAATGAAGCAAATATCATAGCATATCCTTTTGAAACAGGATACGCTATATCTTTAGCTCATCCACTTCGCCGTTTTCTATTAAGCAGCTCAGTTGGTTATGCTCCTGTTGCTATTAAAATTGAAGGTGCAAAACACGAATTCGATTCAGTTCGTGGTATGCTTGAGGATATCTCAGATTTTATTTTAAATCTTAAAGAGATCCGCTTCAAACTTAACAATGAAGCAACAGAAGCTGAAATTAATTATAGCTTTGCTGGTCCATGTACTATTACTGGTGCAGATTTAAACAACAGTGAAGTTGAAGTTGTAACTCCAGAGGCTCATTTAGCTACTTTAAATGAAGACTCTACTCTTAACTTCAGTATCAAAATTGCGCAAGGTATTGGATATGTTGCGAGTGAAGATACGTATGAAGACTTAGGAGAAGGTTACATCGCTTTAGATGCTTACTTTACTCCTGTAAGAAGTGCAACGTATAAAATTGAGAATGTTCTTGTTGAAGACAATCCAAATTTTGAGAGAGTTGTAATGAACATCAAAACTGATGGTCAAATCTCTCCTGTTGATGCGTTCAGAAACTCTTTAGAAGTTATGTATGCACAACTTGCTGTGTTTAACTCAGAGATCAGTATCAAAGCTCCAACAACAATTGAGAGAGTTGAAGAGTCACCGGACCTTAAAAAACTAACTACAAACATTGATAGTTTAGGTTTAAGTGCTCGTAGTTTTAACTGCCTTGATCGCTCAAATATTAAACTAATAGGTGAAATTGTACTTATGAGTACAAATGATCTTAAAAATGTAAAAAATCTTGGTAAAAAATCTTACGATGAAATCGTAGAGAAAGTTCAAGAGTTTGGTTTTACAGTTGGTGCTGATTTAGCTGATGATGTAGTTACTGCATTAAAAAAGAAAATTGAAGCAGCTGCTAAATAGTCTGCTTAAAGAAAAGAGGAAGAAGATATGAGACATCGTCATGGATATCGTAAACTTGGACGTACAAGTGCTCACCGTAAAGCACTTTTACAAAACCTAAGTATTTCGTTAATTGAACATGGTAAGATTGAAACTACTGCTGTTAAAGCAAAAGAGCTTCGTTCTTACGTTGAAAAACTTATCACTGTAGCTGGTAAAGGTGATAGCAATGCTCACAGAGCTGTATTTGCTTCATTACAAAACAAAGAAGCTACAAAGAAACTTGTAAACGAAGTTGCGCCTAAATATGTAGAGCGTGCTGGTGGTTATACAAGAATCGTTAGAACTCGTATTCGTCGTGGTGATGCTACACCAATGGCTTTTATCGAACTAGTATAAGCTTTTCTAAACGCAGTATTTAGCTGCGTTTATCCCCTTCAAACCTTCCAAATCCTAAAATACTTTATCAAGGACTAACTATGAGTAGTTTCGCATTTGGAACTTACAGAGTAAGTGATCAAAATCCTTTACATATTCAAGCTTTAAAAGAAGCGTTATATTCAGGTATTAAACTAATCGATACATCATCTAACTATACAGATGGTGGGGCTGAGCGTGCAATTGCAAAAGCTTTAGGCTCTATTGAAGAGGAATATCGGGATGTTGAGATTGTAAGCAAGTTTGGCTACATTCAAGGCACAAATATGCAACTTCATCAAGAGAAGCCTTTTGAAGATGTTGTGGAATACTCTCCTGAATGTTATCATTCAATAGCACCTTCGTTTATGCGTGATCAGTTAAACAGATCACTAGAAAGATTAGAGTTAAATAAGATAGATTGTTATCTATTGCATAATCCTGAATACTATATTTATGATGCAATTAATAAAGATATTGCAAAAGAGGAAAGATTAGAAGAACTTTATAAGCGTATCTACAAAGTGTTTGTAGCTTTAGAACAAGAAGTTGCAAATAATACAATCGGATCGTATGGAATCAGTTCAAACTCTTTTTCAAAAGAGAGTACAGCAGATGATTTTTTACCTTATGAAGATTTGATCACACTTGCACAAAATGCAGCAATAGAAGCAGGTAATGACAAGCATAGTTTCACAACCCTGCAATTACCAATTAACTTGTTGGAAAAAGAGGGAGTAGAGTGCGCTAAATGGGCAAAAAAGAATGGTCTGAGAGTACTTGTAAACCGTCCACTGAATGCTTTTCATAACGGTTTAATGTTTCGTCTGGCTGATTATGATGAGCCGATAGATTATTATCAAAACCTAAACGAACTCTTAGAAGTATGTGACACAGAATTACTGCAGCCTCTTTTTAATCTGGTAGAGCAGATGGATGCAAATAAACATAAATTTGGATGGATCGGAGATTACGAATTGTTTGTAAACTCTCAAGTCCTTCCAAATATAACCAAGATGATTGAAAATGTAAGTGAAGGAGTAATTGAAACTCTCTTGACATACATAGATAAATTTTTAGTCTCTTACAGAGCAATGGTGGCTTTTGAATGTTCAATATCTACAAGAGTACAACTAAAGAATTTAGTTGGGAATTGTGAGAAAAAATTACAAGAGTGTGCATTTGATTTTTTACAAAATCTTGAGAGTGTCGATTTTATATTGGTTGGGATGAGAAAACCTAGCTACGTAGCGGAAACACTAACTTTAAAAGAGTAGCTAAACGTATATTTTTAGCACTTGTTAAGTGATTTTATCATATTTTATGATAATAAAAATATAGAAGGATAGAAATGATTCCATTTTCAGATGAAGAACTAATAGATCCTGTAAAAGCAGTAATCGAAAAAGTTAGACCATCATTAGCATTAGACGGTGGAGACATCGATTTTATTACAGTAAAAAATGGGAATGTATATGTTCAATTAAAAGGGGCATGTGTAGGCTGCTCTTCAAGTGGGACTACTCTTAAATATGGAGTTGAACGTCAATTAAGAATGGATATCCATCCGGAACTTAACGTTATAAATGTACCGTTTGGGATGGAAAACGATATAGATAATCTATAAGGATTTAATTAAAAAATGACAAATATTAGTAAACATAAAATATTGGATCAAGCTAAAGAGAGTTTTTCGCAAGAGGACTATAAAAGAGCTCTAGAAAAATTCGCTGAAGTTTTACAGAACTTTCCAAACTCTAAAGAGGCTTATAATGGCGTCATTTTGTCGGAAATGGCTTTGAGTGGAGAGACTGGAGCTGAGGCTTTATTTGATTATTATGAGATACTAAAAGAAGAAGATACTGAAGAAGCTGATGCAATTATGAGTGAGATCCTAAAAAATATGGATGGTACTCTTGAAGAATTAGGCAAAGCATTTACACAACCGCTTCGTGAAAGACTAGAGTTTGAAGATGGGATTTTATACAGCGATTTTCAAAAACTTTTAGAAAATGGCGGTGACTTTAAAGAGATTTTTGAAAACATTATGTTTTCAACTCGTGTGATCATTTCAGAAAGAGATGATTTTATAGATTTTTTAGAGAAACTGATTGAGAATGATTTTGCCGAGATGGCTTTGAATTATCTTGAAAGTGCTTTAAGCGTATACCCAAGTGATGAACTACTACAAAAATTACTAAAAAAACTAGCAAAAGCTAAGGGAAAAAAAGCTTGAAAATTGCCTTACCAGATCGTGAATTTAAATATGTAACGGAAAACTCGCAAGAGTGTGACAATGAAACAGCTTTTGTTCTTACAACTCAAAATGAAAAATACCTTCAAAATGCAAAAGATAACGGTGCACACTCGATTATCAAAGTAGAAGAGATAGCAGAACTTTTTGGTGTAAATGATATTAAAATTGTTGGAATTACTGGAACAAACGGTAAAACTACAACTGCAAGTGCTCTTTATTCATTTTTGCTTGACCTTGGATATAAAGTGGCAATGCAGGGAACCCGCGGGCTTTTTATCAATGATGAAGTGATTGAGGGCAAGACACTTACTACACCATCTGTTTTAAATACTTACAGACATATCTATACAGCACGTGAGATGGGATGTGATTTTTTTATTATGGAAGTAAGCTCTCACGCTATTGTGCAAAAGCGTATAGAAGGGCTTCCTTTTGAACTTAAAATCCTTACAAATATTACTCAGGATCATCTTGATTATCATAAAACACTAGAGGAATATATAGCTGTAAAAAATAGTTTCTTTCAGGATGAGGGTAAAAAACTTATCAACAAAGATGAGGAAAAAGCGAAGTTCAATTTTAAAAATACGTATACATACGGGATTGAAAACCCGGCAACATACAAGCTTATGGCATATTCTTTAAATGATGGAAGTAGCGGTATTATTCAACATTTTCAAGAGATAGTACCTTTTACTGCATCACTTCATGGCTTTTTTAATCTCTATAATCTAATGGCGGCAATCTCAGCAGCGCATTTGCTTACAGGAAAAAAACTTGAAGAGATTGCAGAAGTGGTTGATAACTTTGCAGGTGTTAGCGGAAGGATGGAGCAGGTAAGTGAACTTCCGAACGTTATTGTAGATTTCGCTCATACTCCTGACGGTATGGCACAGGTACTTAATGCGTTAAAAGAAAAAGAGTTAATTGTAGTTTTTGGTGCAGGTGGCGACAGAGATAAAAGCAAACGTCCTCTTATGGGCAGGGTCGCAACAAACCTGGGTAAAAAAGTTATTATTACAAGTGACAATCCAAGATTTGAAGAACCGGAAGCTATTGTAGATGATATCCTCTCTGGTATAGAAGACAAAAGTAATGTAACAGTAGAGTTAAACCGTAAAAAAGCTATTGAGCTTGCACTTGATATGCAAGAGGAAGATGAAGTGGTAGTCATCCTTGGAAAAGGGGATGAAACTTATCAAATTATTTACGATCAAAAACTTCCGTTTGATGATCGTGAAGTTGTAAGAGAATTACTTAATTTAAAGTAATCTCTTAAAATCTGTAGTTTATACCAACATACACACCATTTTGGTGTGATGATGGAGAAGTAGTTGACGTATTTAAATCAGTTTTTTGATAAGAAAGATATTTATACTCGTAAGCTAGTTCAAGTTCAAAACTCTCGCCAAGTGGAAGCAGTGTACCGAGAGTTCCGTTAAAAGAACCGTAACTGATCGATTTTGCATTTGTTCTTGCTGTAGAGCTCATTTTTCCTGCTCCAAAACCGACTCTTGCAAATGGAATTACATAAATATCAAAATCCCATGCTTTCATAAGTTCAATGTCAAAACCGTATTTTTCTTTATCTGTCGAATTTAAAATGGCAGAAGTGTTGTCAATATAGTTTAAAGAGAATTCAACAGCGTAAGCCGTTTGTTCTCCGTATCCTATTTTTAATTTTGCTCCATTGTTATTGACATTTTTAGATACATTATTGAGAGTAATTGATTCATTAACGTAGGTATAACCAGTTCCTATATAAAATGATGATTCGGCAAAAATAGTTGAAGATAAAAGTAAAATTGATGCAAAGAGCTTTTTCATAATTTGTGTAACTTTCTGTGTTGGAATAATGCGAAATTATATCCAAAAACTTACATAGAAGCTTAAAAAACAAAATTTATTTACCTCTCTTAGAAAAGGGGCGAAGAATTTTGGTATAATTGCGAAAAAAAATAAGGAATGACTTTATGGGTATCCCTCAACCAGCTTTTTATATATTTAAATGTGAGCAATCAGCTCCTCCAGGTATGCCAAAGCCATCGTGTGTTACACCACAGACTCAAGACCTTTTCCAACACCTTGCACAAAGCCTAATGAAACAAGGTATTATGGGAACAGTACAGCCAATCAGAACATCTTGTATGAACAGATGTCAAATGGGACCTGTTATGTTAGTTGAACCGGGTCATACTATGTATGCTGGATTAACTAAAGAAAAAATTGATAGAATCATAGAAGAACATATCCTAGGCGGAAATGTTGTAGAAGAATATGTAATTCCTCAAGAGATGTGGGATGCACCTATTTCGCCTGCAGATATGAAACAACAGATGGGAATGTAATATATGCAGATTGAAATGCTTTACAGCAAAATTCATCGTGCTACTGTTACAGATGCAAATCTTAACTATGTAGGTTCGATTACTATCGATGAAGAGCTTTTAGAAGCTTCTAAGATGAGAGTTGGACAAAAAGTTGAGATCCTTAACATCAACAACGGTGAAAGATTTTCTACATATATCATCTTGGGTGAGCGTGGGAAACGTGATATTTGTCTTAACGGTGCAGCTGCAAGAAAAGTGCATAAAGGGGATAAAGTTATCATTGTTGCGTACGCTACATTTGATGATAAAGAGTTAGAAAACTACAAACCGACAGTAGTATTACTTAATGATGAAAATAACATTGATGAAGTTGTAGAGAGTATATAATGTTTAACGGTATGGGTGATTTAAGTGAGATGCTAAAAGGTTTTGAGCAACAAGCACAGAACCTCAAAGATGAACTTGCTAAAAAAACTTTTTCTGTAAAAACCGGTGGTGGTATGGTAGAACTTACACTCAACGGAAATGGGGAAGTGATAGACCTCAATATCGATGACGAACTCTTAGAAGATAAAGATTCTTTACAAATCTTACTTATTGGTGCTATTAACGATGCCAATAAGATGGTGCAACAAAATCAACAACAAAGTGCAATGGGTATGCTTGGCGGCATGAACCCTTTTGGTGGGAGCAAA
Organism: Sulfurimonas sp. C5; assembly: GCF_029872055.1. Lineage (NCBI taxonomy): Bacteria > Pseudomonadati > Campylobacterota > Epsilonproteobacteria > Campylobacterales > Sulfurimonadaceae > Sulfurimonas > Sulfurimonas sp. C5. The sequence goes on along the minus strand of NZ_JARXNQ010000003.1, from coordinate 65,568 downwards.
TAGGTGTATTTACGCCTGTTATTCCTACTCAGCTTTCTCTTTTTAAATCTTCACGCTTGTAAAAATGGCTACTTTTCATGTGTAGCAAAAGTAAAAGATTCCACTTCAATTCAAAAAAACTCTATTTCAATTCCAATTAAAAACAATAAACGACTTGTTTATTCACAACAAATACCAAATGCAAAAATTTACAAACACGATCCATTTTTAAACCTTTATATCATTGAAGACAAAAAACATTTTAAATACCCTTTTGATATTAATATGCGCTTGCAATTAGGCACTGCAGCCGTTACCGATAAAACTTTTAAAGAGGGTAAAGTTCTTAAAGAACAGGTAGGACTTAATACACTCGGGATTTATAGTGCAAAGATGAAAACTCCTGCACTGATTACGAGTTCTTGTTGTGCGTTAGAGGGAATCCTTACTCCTGGTGGTTTTATAGACAAATACTATCTCAATAATTTTATAACAAAAAAAAGTGCCGATTACGGTGATATAGGTATTCGTGTTAAAGATCAAAAAGGATGCATAAAAATTGTAGCGAGCAATCCTTATTTGAAAAACAATCCTTTAAAACGAGGGGATTGTGTAATAGGATTTGACGGAAAGAAAGTATCTTCTGCCGCACAGCTTATGAGAAACATACTTTTTAGTACAGTGGGCTCAAAACATACGATCAAAGTTAAAAGAGATAAAAAAGTTTTAGACTTTAATGTAGAAGCATACAAAAGAACAGGTGGCGGAGAAGTAAGCGATACATTTTTAGAGTTCCGAGGTATCTTTTTTAACAAAAAACTTCACATAGTAGGGCTGAATCAGTATTTTAAAGACTATGGAATGCAACTTGGTGACAGACTCATTCAGGTAAACGGCGTGCAAGTGAAAAATCAAGATGAACTTAGAGAATATGTAGAGAATTTCAAAGATTTTTCAAGACTGCTTTTCGAGAGAAAAAATTTCCAATTTTTTGTAAATATTAAGTAGGTTAATTATATAATTTCTTATGCAAAAATTTGAAGCTTTTTTATTAGACCATCTACCGACGTCAACATCGATACACCCGACGTATGAAGCAGCTTTGCAAGAGATGTTAAAAGCTGGTGGAAAACGTTTTCGTCCGGCACTTTTACTCGGTGTGGTAAAAGCTTTAAATCCTTTGATGTTAGAGAGTGCAAGATATGCTGCATATGCGATTGAATTGCTTCATACATACTCATTAATTCATGATGATTTACCTGCAATGGATGACTCACCTCTTCGTCGCGGGAAACCTACACTGCATGTTGTGTATGATGAAGTGACTGCTATTTTGGTAGGAGATGCACTTAATACTTACTCTTTTGAAGTGTTAAGCAATGCACCTTTTAGCGATGCTATAAAAGTGAAACTAATTCGTGAGCTTGCATCTAACGGTGGGCTTAACGGTATGGTGCTTGGACAGGCGATAGACTGTTACTTTGAAAACAAGCCGCTCAAAGTGGAAGATATTAAAGTACTTCATACAAATAAAACTGCAAAGCTTATTGCAGCTTCGATGAAGATGGGTGCACTTATCTGCGGTAATGAAGAATTAGCTGATACACTTTACGAATTTGGTATAAAACTTGGTATTTTATTTCAGATCCAAGACGATATTTTAGATGTAACTCAAAGTAGTGAAGAGGCTGGAAAATTAACGAACAACGATGAGGATAAAAATAGTTTTGTAACTATTTTAGGTTTAGATGAGACAATGAAAGAAGCTAATATTTTAGCTGATGAATTATTAGAAGAGATAGAAAGTTTTGATGAGAGTTTACGTAGTGAATTGTCACCAATACTTACAAAATACATAAACAGACACAAGGACAAATAATGAGCGATAATATTATGCGCAAAAAGATGGCGGACTCTATTAGATTTTTAGCAGCAGATATGGTTCAAGCTGCAAATTCAGGTCACCCAGGTGCACCTATGGGACTTGCAGATATTGCTGTAGTTTTAAGTGAACACTTAAACCATAATCCTAAAAACCCTTCATGGTTAAACCGTGACAGATTAGTATTCTCAGGTGGGCATGCTACAGGGCTTATCTATTCACTTTATTACCTATGGGGATATGGTTTAGAGATAGAAGATCTAAAAAACTTCCGTCAATTAGATTCAAAAACACCTGGCCATCCGGAGTATGGACATACAAAAGGTGTTGAGATTACAACTGGTCCTCTTGGTCAAGGTGTTGCAAATGCAGTAGGTTTCTCTATGGCGAGTAAATTTATGGCTGCTCAAGTAAACAGCGATACTGCAGATTTAATTGACCATAATGTATATTGTTTATGTGGAGATGGAGATTTAGAAGAAGGTATCTCTTACGAAGCGTGTTCAATCGCAGGACACAATAAGTTAGATAATCTGATTGTTATTTACGATTCTAACTGTATTACGATCGAAGGATGTACAGACCTGAGTATTTCTGAAAATATCCGTGGAAGATTTGAATCTCAAGGTTGGGAAGTTTTAGAGTGTGACGGTCATAACTACGATGCCATCGATATCGCTCTTACTGCTGCAAAAGCATCTCCTAAACCAGCTATTATCATTGCACATACAACTATCGCAAAAGGTGCAGGTGAGTTAGAGGGAAGTCACCATTCACATGGTGCACCGTTAGGTGATGAAATTATTGCTGAAGCAAAAAAAGCAGCAGGTTTTGATCCTGAGAAAAAATTCTTTGTTTCAGAAGATGTTATGGCAAGATTCAGATGTGCAATCGAAAAAGGTGACTTAGCTGAGCGTGAATGGATTCACCGTCAAAAAACTATGCCACTTTTAGAGCAAAATGAAGTTTTAGCTTCTTTAGAGAATCCTGATCTTTCTCGTATTGACTATCCGACTTTTGATAAAGCTGATGCTACAAGAAGTACAAACGGTAAAATTATGAATGCAATTGCTAAAGCAATTCCAAGTTTCTTAGGCGGTAGTGCAGACTTAAGCCCGTCAAACAAAACAGACCTAAAAGATATGGGAGTATTTCCAAAAGGAAGAAACATCTATTTCGGTATCCGTGAACATGCAATGGCTTCAATTACAAATGCTATTGCATTATATGGTCCTTTAATGCCGTTTAGTGCTACATTCTTTGTATTTTCAGATTACCTAAAACCAGCTGCACGTATTGCAGCACTTAGTGGAATTCAACAGTTCTTTATCTGGACACACGATAGTATCGGTGTTGGTGAAGACGGCCCGACTCACCAGCCGATCGAACACCTATCACAATTCCGTTCATTACCGAACTTTTATGTATGGCGTCCTGCAGACGGTGCAGAAAATGTTGAAGCTTGGAAAAAAGCTCTAGAGATGACAAAATCTCCTTCGGCATTTGTATGTTCACGTCAGAACCTTTCAATTTTACCAGTTGCGGTAAAAGGGGAAGCTTCAAAAGGTGGTTACTTACTTGCAAGTGATGCAGATGCTACAATCACCTTAATGGCATCTGGTAGTGAAGTACAGTTAGCACTTGATGTAAAAGCAAAACTAAACGAGCAAGGTGAGAAAGTAAACGTTGTTTCTGTACCTTGTTACGATCTTTTCATTGAACAAGATAAATCTTATATTGATGAGATCATCGCTCCAAATACGAAAAAAGTTGCAATTGAAGCTGCCCGCGGATTAGAGTGGTACCGTTTAGCTGATGAAGTTATCGGAATGGACAGTTTCGGTGCTTCAGCTCCTGCAGAACAATTATTTGAGAAATTTGGTTTCTCAGTTGATGCAGTAATCGCAAAAATCAAATAATTTCTCTTTAACTCCCTTTTGGGAGTTGATTCTTTTCCTCTTTTATATTTCAACTTTTTAAAATTTTCAGAATTAAAAGTAACAACACAAAAATTTAAAACTTTCATGTTCATCATAAAAAGGTTCTTCTTAATGGAACTCTTTTAAAAATTGTTCAAACTCATCCAGTTTAATTGGTTTTGAATAATAATAACCTTGTACTTGACTAACGCCAAGTTCTCTAAGTATTTCAATATGCTCTTTTGTTTCTGAGCCTTCGGCAACCACTTTTCTGTTTAGAGATTTAGATAACGCAATGATTGATGCTACAATAGCTTTGTCATCTTCATCTTTATCTATATCAAGAACGAAACTTTTATCGATTTTAATCGTATTTGCAGGAAGTTGTTTTAGGTAACTCAATGATGAATACCCTGTTCCAAAATCATCAATAGAAAGTTTAATACCCAGGGCACTGATTTTACGCAGCATCTCTAGGGAAGAGTCAATATTGTTCATAACTTGTGTCTCTGTTATTTCTAAGTCTATAAACTCTTTTGCTAGTCCAATATCATTAACTATCGATATCAAGTCTTTTAAAAAATAACTTTGTTCTAATTGTCTACTGGAGATGTTAATAGATACTTCAAGATCATCATAACCTGAGTCATGTAATTTTTTTGTATCTTCAAGAGCTTGTCTAATAACCCATAGTCCTATGTTGTAGATTTGACCGTTATCTTCAGCCTTAGGTATAAACAGCTCCGGTCCGATAAAGCCAAGTTCCGGATGAATCCATCTTATGAGTGCTTCCATCCCGTAAACAGTATTTGTTTCTATATTGACTTTAGGCTGATACGTAAGATGAAACTCATTGTTTTCCAATGCAGTGTGCAAGGCATTCTCTATTTTCATTTTTTCGGCAATAGATTTATTCATAGATGCAGAAAAAAACTCATAACCGTTTTTCCCGTGACGTTTAACGTGATACATAGCTGTATCGGCTAAACGTATCATCTCATCATAAGTTTTTGCATCATCGGGATATATGCTAATCCCTATACTTACACCGGAAAAAAACTCTGTATTATTTAGTAAAAATGGCTGTTTAAATATATCTACAATTTTTTGTGCCAAGACTCCCAAACTACTTACTGAGTGCCAGTCTTGAATTATAATGGCAAACTCATCACCGCCAAACCTTCCCAGTGTATCTTCCTCTCTAAGGATACTTTTTATTCTTAAAGCAGCATCTTTTAAGAATTGATCACCCATTAAGTGACCTAAGGTGTCGTTAATGTTTTTGAAATTATCCAGATCGATAAAAAAGAGTGCGATCTGTGTATGATGTCTTTTTGCAATACTGATATAGTGTTCAAGCCTTTCTTGAAACAATGTTTTATTTGGCAGTTTTGTTAATGCATCATAATAGGCCAAATTGTTAATTATTTTCTCTTGCTCTTTTCTATGTGTAACATCACTGGATATGGCAATGTAGTTCATGATCTCATCATTTTGTTTTACAGCAATTATAGAGCTCTCTGATATATATGTTTCCCCGTTTTTTTTACGATCAACAATCTCACCTTGCCAACTTCCGTAAGTGTTTATGTCTGCCCACATCCGTTTGTAAAACTCTTTATCGTGCCAACCGGAACTTAAAAGATTCGGTGTTTTTCCAAGAAGTTCCTTCTCTGTATAACCGGTGATTTTAGAAAAACTGTCATTGAATTTTAAGATATGTTGCTTTGAATCTGTAATAAGTACACCGTCAGTCATATTTGAAAACACTTTGGAAGAGAGAAGCAGTTCGTTTTCAGCTTGTTTGCGTTCACTTATGTCACGTAACAAAACAAAAAAACGTCCCCCGTCTATTTCTGTAAAACTAACCGATACTTCTACGGGGTATCTCTCCCCATTTTTTTTAATATGTGTCGTCTCAAATGTTTCATTGCCATATTTAATGATATGTTCAATATGTTTCTTGGTTTCTTCTTCAGACTCTATAGCTTCAACAGCTTGTATATGCATAGATAACAATTCGTCTATAGAGTACCCTGACATTTTACTGTAAGAGGCGTTGACTTCTAAAAAGTTCCCCTCTGTATCTGCCATCCAATAACCGTCATTTGTTGTTTCAAGGATGGCATTGTGATAAATATTTTCTTGTTCTTGTTCATTAAAAATCTTTTGAAATTCTGTAAGAGTTGCTTTAAGAGTATATTTTGTAAGCTGGTTTATCTCTATATAAATTTCATAGTCTGAAACATTGTTTGCAAAAAAAGATTTGAGTATAGAGTTTTCAAGTTCAAGAGGCAGTAAAAAAATTTTATCAGGTGTAGCGTGATGCTTTAGCATCAATTTTATGTAAGCAGGGATAATAGTACAATTTTCAAGATCGGTTTTTTCTAATATTTGATCGAGATAACAATCAAATAATAGGGTCGCAAAAAGACTTCTAAACTCATCAATTTCAATGCCGTAAGCATTTAAAATAATGCTGGTATCTTTAGAGTTTAACCAAGCATCAATTATCTTTTCTTTATTGTGTATCAAAAGGTCAATTATCTGAGCTGTTTTTTTGAATTTCACTACAATACCTAAGAGAATTTTTTAGATTATAACCTAATATAATATTTCAATCAAGTCTAAGATAAGTTTCAATTTTATAGATAGGATAAAATTTTTACACCTAAAAAGATAATTCCTAAAAATAAAACCGAAGAGATAAGGACTAACGCAGTGACAACTTTCGGTTCACAATCATAGAGTGAAGCAAGATTAACGTTGGCTACGGCAAGAGGCATAAGCAGTTCTATGAAAATAATTCCTTTGATCATCGGATCGAGTTCTATAAAAGAGAGTACTCCAATAGCTAAAATAGGAAGCAGTAAAAATTTAAAACTAAGAATCCAGCTGATGAGTGTTTTATTGATCTCGTTTATTTTTGTACCGTAGAGATAGATACCGAATAAAAACAGCTGCATAGTCATAGAAGCATAAGCTCCCATCATTAGCATATTCATAATAGTTTCAGAGGGTTTATAGTTTGCTACGCTGAGTATGATCGCTATGATTGCAGCCCAAAGTATTGGAAGTTTCACAATATTCATGAGGGATGTTTTAACATCAAAGCTTCCGCGGGAGTAGTAGTATACCCCGATCGTATACACTACGAAAACATTCATAAGATTTACAACCGTCGTATACGGAATGGAAGCTTCACCGAATATGGCGATGTTTAGCGGGATTCCTAAGTTTCCGGTATTACCTATGAGTGCTGCGACCATCGCAATGGAGTACTCTTTTTTCTGAGTAAAGAGATAACGTGCAAATAAGGCTGATACGATCAGTGCAATAATGACAATAACCAAATAGATACTTGGTGCATAGAGTAGGGTGATATCTACAGGATGGATCAAAAGACCCCAAAATGTTAAAAACACTTGTAAAAAATAGACATTTAGCAGTGTGATCGTTTTATCGTCAATCTGCTCTTTGAAAACCCGTTTTGCAAGATAACCCATCACTATAAAAACATAGATACTTAAAATACTTAAAATAATTGAACTCATAACTCAAATTATAGTAAAATTCTACTATGCAAACAATAGAAGAGATAGAACAAACAATAAAAGAAAATTTAGCGGTGATGGTGTATTTTTCCGCACCGACATGTAATGTGTGTCATGCACTCAAACCAAAACTACTTGAAGCGATAGATGCAAATTTTAAAGAGTTTGAAGTTGTGAGTGTTGATGTCTCAGAAGCTCAAGAAGTAGCTGCACACTTTAGTGTATTCGCCATTCCTACGGTACTTGTGTTTTTAGACGGCAGAGAGTTTTTGAGAAAGTCTCGTCACATGTCTGTTGATGAGGTAATCCGTGAGATTAAACGTCCTTATGAGATTATGATCTCATAAAGGCGATCAAAGAAGCAGTTACTGCAACGTTGAGCGATTCAACGCCTCGATTCATAGGGATGATTAAAGAGTCGTTACACAGGCTAATCACCTCTTTACTTACCCCTTCACTCTCATTTCCAAGAATAAAAACAGATTTTTTCTCTAGAGTTAGATCGTAAATAGAGTTTTTAGCCTCAAGTGAGAGTGCATATATTTTTGCTTCATTTAGCTGTGGTAAAACATCCTCTAATGTATTACAAAAGTAGATCGGAATTTTAAACAGTGTTCCGGCACTCGCTTTTATAACAAGAGGGGAGATTTTGGCAGAGTTTTTCTTCGGCAAAATTATTCCGTCAACATTTCCCGCTGCACAACTGCGGATAATCATTCCTAGATTTTGAGGATTCTGTACACCGTCAAGTGCAATTAATTTGTACGATTGCAAATCTTTAATCGCTTCTGCACTTTGATATGTTTTTGAAAAGATATCGATTGCAACACCCTGGTCCTGTTTTGCATTTTTACTGATGCGGCTGAGGGCATTTTTTTCATGGTAAGTAATTTCTATATTTCGTTTTTTTGCCAATTGCATAATTTTATTAATTGCACCGTCAGGCTTATTTGATTTTGCTAAATGAAGTTTGTGTACTTCAATAGAATCATCTTGTAAAACTTCTACAACGACATTGCGCCCGTAAAGCGTAATCAGTTTGTCAAAAAATGCTTTTTTATTTTTATACTCTTGTGAATCTTGGTTCATTCTACGATCTCATATACTATTTCTGTTTTGTTTTTTGTTTTTTTGATCTCTTTAACCTTGAGGTTTTCGATCTCCAGTTTGTTGAACTCTTCTAAAGAGCTAATTCCTGCACGTGCCACTTCACGTAACACTATCCCGCGGTATGCTTTTGCCCAGTGTGAAACTGTTTTCCCATCTTTTAAAAACTTAAGTGTTGTATAGGGCTGGTTTGTTTTGTAAAATTTGTCATAATACCCCGCACGCAGATCTAAAATATCACTGCTGCCAAGATAAAGATCCAACTGGTAAGAAAAACGATCTTTGTAAAATTTATCCGGTTCAATCTCTCCGATAGAATTTCCCTGCTTCACTTTATAGTTTGCAATCTTGTCTCCACCTCGAAGCGGTCCGTAAAGATTTGAGAAGATAATAGTATTTTCTTTGAGGTAGTTTTGTGCATCTTGATCTAAAGATGTGTACTCAAGATAGTCATAGGCTACCCCGTCGTATCTTTCAATGGCACTCATCAGGGGTGCTTGAAATATATCCTCAATATAAGGTTTGCAATCATCAAATTTTTTGATTCCAAACAGAGCTTTAATCTTTTCTTCGTCACCGCTGTTTACGATTTCGTTATATTTGTTTAATATCTCATCCCGAGCATCAGTTGCACCGAAGAGCTCTTGGCTAGTATGCTCTCCTCCACTGTTTTTCCCTTCAGAAGGTGAAAAAAGTATTTTTAACATCATCTCCCTTTTTTTAATAACATGATATAATCAAATAAAATCTTTTTAAAGGTCTTACGTGAAACTGTTTTTAATGCTTATTATAGCGAGTTGTACATATATTTACGCTAGTGTGATTGGAACTGTTGAGGAACTTCAAGGAAATGTAAAAGTAAAACCGCAAAACAGTATTAAAAAGATAAAAGTGCTTGCCGGATATCAGATTCAAGAGGGGGATATCTTAAGCACTTACGAAGATGGTTGTGCAAAAATCAAGTTAGAGGATAATTCGACATTGATTGTCGATACTGATTCGATGGTACGTTTTATCAGCGGAGTAGATCTCAAGCAAGAAAACGGAAAAGTGTATTACAAAATAACTTCTAAAAAAACGAAAGATGCTTTAAAAGTAGAGACAAATTTTGCGATCATCGGAATTAAAGGGACAACCTTTATTGTAAAAGCAGATGAACAAAAAGAGCTTTTATTACAAGAGGGTGTAGTCGGAATTAATAGTATTAAAGAGGAGTTTGAACTTTATAGAAAAAAAATAAATGCAGAATTTGAAGATTTTAAAGCAAAACAACAGCAGGGCTTTGATGAGTATAAAGCAGCATTCGAAAAATATGAAAAAGCGGTAAAAACTCAAGCTTTTGACCTGCAGCAGCAAAACAAAGTAAGTTTTGAGGATAATATAGTTAAAGAAGACAGTTTCGATCAAAACGATGCAGACGAGTTTAAATATTTTGAAAAGTTATTTGATAAGAACTAGTATATTAGCAGTTTTCTCACTGCTGTTGATTTTACTATTAGAGTATGAAAAATTTGAATTTTTAGACTCTTTTGCCGAAAAGTTTAATGATACCAATTTCGCTTTTCAAACAAAAACAATCAATCCTGATGTCGTCATAGTGGCAGTGGATGAAAAAAGTATCAACTATTTCGGTCGTTGGCCGTGGGATAGAGATATTTTGGCACAAGGATTAGAAAAACTGCAAAGTGCCGATGTAGTCGCACTGGATATGGTGTTTTCGGAATCCAGCGATGCAGATCAGAAATTAGCGACGGCAATAGAAACTTTAAACAATAGTGTATGTGGATTTTTTTTAAGAGAGAAAGCTACACAGCATCTAACTCCCCAAGAACTTGATACATTGCAAAATTCAAGTCTTGACCTTCTGCAGTCAAAACTACAAAAAGATGAACATTTTCTAAATGCGAAATTTGCCGAATTAAATGTAGAACCGATTCTAGACTCATGTACGATGCAAGGTGCATTTACAACCGTAACGGCAAGTGATCAACTCTATAGATGGTATCCCACGGCATTTTATCTGCAGAATTCTCTGTATCCCTCTTTAGCTCTGCAGAGTTTACGTCTGAAGTTTAATAGCGATCTTGATCGCAAAGCGGCAAATACACTGACACTTGGTAAGCAAAAAATTTCTGTGAATGATTTGGGTTTTGTACGACTTAACTTTTATGACAAGCAGGCATATAAAACGATTTCATTCGTAGACCTTTATAAAGGGAAGATAAAAAGTTCCTATCTTCAAAAGAAAATAGTACTTTTTGGTGTCACAGAGATGGGGATAGGAGATGTCGTTGCAACTCCAATGGGAAATATGTATGGAGTGTATTTGCACGCTACATTTCTTTCAAACTTTTTAAACGATGAACTGATAAAAGAGTTTCCTCTGCTTAACTATCTAATGACTATCTTGACAGTATTGAGTGTTTTTCTAGTGAGTGTTTTTATCAAGAAACTCTATGTAAGAATATTTACCTATATAGGTGTTTACCTGTTTCTTTTCGCAGTTGCAAAAACGCTATTTTCTTATAATTCTTTATATATAGATATGTTTTACCCTCTTATTGCATTAGGTTTGAATGTCGCCTTGATAGAGTTTAATATCTTTTATATTCAAGAAAAAGATACACGCTTTATTAAAAAAGCTTTCTCTAGTTATCTTTCAAAAGAGTTATTGGAGAAACTGGTACATAGTAAAAAAGGGTTGGAACTCGGCGGAGAGAAAAAAGAGCTGAGTATTTTGTTTAGCGATATTCGTAATTTTACTACTCTCTCAGAAGAGATGGACGATCCGCAGCAACTCATTAAACTCTTAAACAGATATTTTACGCCAATGACTGAGGCGGTTATGGATAATAAAGGGATGCTTGATAAATATATCGGTGATGCCGTTATGGCATTTTTCAATGCACCGATAGATGTAGAAGAGCATGCAAAAGCTGCTTGTACTTGTGCACTAGAGATGATAAATAAGCTCAATATTTTAAATCAAGAATTTGAAAAAGAGGGGATAGCGCCGATACATATAGGTATAGGAATCAATACAGGTGAAGTGGTTGTCGGAAATATGGGGGCAATAAAAAGGTTTAACTATACTATTATAGGTGATAGCGTAAACCTTGCATCAAGACTGGAATCTAAAACAAAAGAGTTTGGAGTGGAGATCATTATCTCAAGCTATACCTACGAACTTGTAAAAGAGGATTTTGAGTGTAAAGACTTAGGTTTTACACCCATAAAAGGGAAAAAAGAAGAGGTAAGGGTTTATCAACTAATATCTCATAAATAAATGCTATAATAATTGCCATAATGGAGTTAAAATGAAGAGTGAAATAGGCTCATTAGGTGCTACTGAGCTATTGGAAATTATTTTTGTTTATTTAGCAGAAGTCTCATCGAGAAGAGAATATGATGAGGTGATAGAACTGCTTGCAGGCATGGGAAAAGCATTGAGCGGTGCTGATCGATGTAGTGTCTGGATAGTTAGTGATAATAAAAAAACGATCCATACAAAAGTAGCACAAGGGATAGAACCTATTGAGATACCTATCAACTCAGGAATTATAGGTGAGTCAATTGTAAACGGTACACGTTACATAATTGATGATGTATATCAAGATAAACGTTTTAACAGATATATAGATCAACAAACCGGCTATAAAACAACATCAATGATGGTTATACCGATGTATGACCGAAACGAAAATGTTATCGGTGCTTTTCAAGTGATCAACCGTCAAGGTAATGGCGGTGTTTTTGATCAAAGAGATATGGAAAGGTTAACGCTTGCAACCACTTATGCAGCAGAGACAATCGTATCTGCAAAATTGACAGCCGAGATTGAAGATACTCAAAGAGAAGTTGTATTTACAATGGGTGCCGTTGGAGAGAGTCGTTCTAAAGAGACAGGCAATCACGTAAAACGCGTTGCGGAGTATTCAAAACTTTTAGCATTAAAATATGGACTTGAAGAAGCAGAAGCAGAACTCCTAAAGCAAGCAAGCCCTATGCACGATATAGGAAAAGTGGCAATTCCTGATCATATTCTCAATAAAAACGGACGCTTTAACGAAGAAGAAAGAAAAATAATGGATACCCATGCAAAACTTGGGTACGATATCTTGAAAAACTCTGAGCGAACACTTTTAAAAGCAGCAGCAATTGTTGCGTATGAGCATCATGAAAAATATAACGGTACAGGGTATCCGAGAGCTATAAAGGGTGAGGGCATTCATATATATGGGCGTATTACTGCTTTAGCAGATGTGTTTGATGCACTAGGAAGCGATAGAGTTTATAAAAAAGCATGGGATGATCAAAGGATACTTGATCTGTTTAAAGAGGAGAGAGGGGAGCATTTCGATCCTAAGCTGGTAGATATATTTTTTGAAAATCTCGAAGAGTTTTATGCAATTCGTGAAACTTTTAAAGATGAATATAAATATGAAGAGGAGAAGATCCTTCAAACAAGAAATATAAAAGTACTTGGTGCTTACGGAACCAAAGCAAAAGGATTCGGTACTACTTCGTTTTCATTAAACAAGACAGATGTGATTGATGCAGGTAATCTGCTTGAATCATTAGGTGAAGAATCGATCCATGTAAAAAATATATGGCTTACACATCAGCATCTTGATCATATAGTGGATATCGCATATATTATAGATAACTACTTCGGCATTAGAAAAGATACTATTAATATACTGGGAACAAAAGGGACGATAGATGCTATTAAAAAACATTTTTTAAATGATGAGGTATGGCCTGATTTTTCAAAAATACAATTACCGAATAATGAGATGGTAGTTAAATATACTGAGATAGAACTAGATAAAGAGTATCAGATATCTCAAAATGAATCTATTAAAGCATTTAAAACAGATCATACGGATTCAAGCTGCGGTTATATTTATAAAAGAGGCGACGGGGCTATTTTGATTACTGCGGATACTTGTAATATAGATAATGCGATCTTAGAAATTGAAAAGGACACTACTATTAAGTCGGTAGTAATAGAGTGTTCATTTCCAAACCATTTAGAAGAGTTGGCGAAAAATAGTAAGCATTTAACTCCGAAAATGTTATTTGAGCAATTAAAAACGGTAAAAAGAAAAGATTTTCAACTTTATATTAACCATATAAAACCAAGTTTTATTTTAGAAATAGCACAAGAAATAGAGGAATATGAGGGTGATTATGAACCTATTTTAGTAAAAGATGGGGAAATTTTACAATTTTGATTCAAAACTCTTGACATTAAAAATATTTTGCACTATAATTCTGGCTCAAATTCGATGCCGACATAGCTCAGTTGGCTAGAGCAGCTGATTTGTAATCAGCAGGCCCGGGGTTCAAATCCTCGTGTCGGCACCATTGAATTTTGAATATTAGAAACAGTGTTAGACCAGATTAAAATGGTGAGATAGTCAAGTGGCCAACGACGGCGGACTGTAAATCCGCTCCCTACGGGTTCAGAGGTTCGACTCCTCTTCTCACCACCACTTGTTCAATATGCGGGTGTAACTCAGTGGCTAGAGTTCCTGCCTTCCAAGCAGGCTGTCGAGGGTTCGAATCCCTTCACCCGCTCCACTAGAGAACAGATTCTGGAAGCTGAAGTATAATTTCAATTAACTTCATATATAATATTTATCCGATAAAAATAGATATCTATATAGCTTTTCTATCATTAAAACTAATATTCCGTTTTTTATAGCTTAAGAATTATGCAATGATTTCTTAAAAACTGATGCAATTTTGCTTATGTGGCTCAGTGGTAGAGCACTTCCTTGGTAAGGAAGAGGCCGTGGGTTCAATTCCCATCATAAGCTCCAGCAAAGTTGTTTTCATTAGTTTAAGAAATAATTGAATGATTTTTGGATATAATTCCATTTCAATTCACAAATTAAGGTCGGAGGACACTATGGCAAAAGAAAAGTTTGAACGTAATAAACCCCACGTTAACATTGGTACAATTGGTCACGTTGACCATGGTAAAACTACACTAACAGCTGCAATCACTGCAGTATTAGCTGTTACAAACGGTGCAAAAATGATGGATTATGATCAAATCGATAATGCACCAGAAGAAAGAGAGCGTGGTATCACTATCGCTACTTCACACGTTGAGTACGAAACTGAAACTCGTCACTATGCACACGTTGACTGTCCAGGTCACGCGGACTACGTTAAAAACATGATTACAGGTGCTGCTCAAATGGACGGTGCTATTCTTGTTGTTTCTGCTGCGGACGGCCCGATGCCACAAACTCGTGAGCACATCCTTCTTTCAAAACAAGTAGGTGTACCATACATCGTTGTTTTCATGAACAAAGAAGATATGGTTGATGATGAAGAGTTATTAGAATTAGTTGAAATGGAAATCCGTGAGTTATTAGATACTTATGACTTCCCAGGTGATGATACTCCAATCGTTGCTGGTTCAGCTCTTAAAGCTCTTGAAGAAGCAAAAACTGGTACTCTTGGTGAGTGGTCAGAAAAAATCCTTAAGCTTATGGCTGAAGTAGATGCTTACATTCCAGAACCAGCTCGTGAAACAGATAAAGATTTCTTAATGCCAGTTGAAGACGTGTTCTCAATCTCTGGACGTGGTACGGTTGTTACTGGTCGTATTGAACGTGGTATTGTTAAAGTTGGTGATACTGTTGAAATCGTTGGTATCCGTGACACTCAAACAACAACTGTAACAGGTGTTGAAATGTTCCGTAAAGAAATGGAGCAAGGTGAAGCTGGTGATAACTGTGGTATCCTTATCCGTGGTATTGGTAAAGACGATGTTGAGCGTGGTCAAGTTCTTTGTAAGCCAGGTTCAATCACTCCACATACTAAATTTACAGCTGAAATCTACGTATTAAGTAAAGACGAAGGTGGTCGTCATACTCCATTCTTCAATGGTTACCGTCCACAATTCTACGTACGTACAACAGACGTAACTGGTGCTATCACTTTACCAGAAGGTACTGAAATGGTTATGCCAGGTGATAACGTAACTATCACTGCAGAACTAATCTATCCAATCGCGATGGAAAAAGGTACTAAGTTCGCTATCCGTGAAGGTGGTAGAACAGTTGGTGCTGGTGTTGTAGCTGAGATTCTTGCGTAATTCGCTTTTGCGAATTACCTTGAACCAATTTAAAGGTTTAAAACATGAGAGAAGCAATTCACTTAGGTTGTGAGAAATGTACTAGACGTAACTATCACACAACTAAAAATAAAAAAACTCATACTGAAAAATTTTCAGTAAGAAAATACTGTAAATTCTGTAAAGAGCATACAGTTCACAAAGAGATGAAACTGTAATCAGTTTTCTCTCTTTATTTATAGGCGTGTAGCTCCAATGGTAGAGCACCGGATTCCAAATCCGGGTGTTGGGGGTTCGAGTCCCTCCACGCCTGCCACTTGTAAATTTATTATTAGTTTTGCTTTCGGGCAAAATTTGTAATAAATGATATTTTAAGATGATGGAAAGAGCATATGAAGTTAGGTAAACATATCCAAAATGCAAAATTAGAATTAAGTAAAGTTATCTTTCCTACAAAAGGACAGGTAAAACAAGCTTATATCGCTGTTATTGTTGTTGTTTCTGCAGTAGCTGCATTTTTGGCTTTAGTTGACCTACTTATGTCATCTGTAGTTTCAGCAATCTTAGGTTAAGGAGTAAGTTATGGCACATCAATGGTACTCGATCCAAACTTATGGAAGTGATAGAGCAGTTAGAGATGCTATCTTCAATATGATTGAAGAGTATGGACTCCAAGAACACATTACAGACGTAATTGTTCCAACTGAAGATGTTATTGAAGTAAAAGATGGAAAGAAAAAAGTTTCTGAGAGATCTCTTTATAGCGGATATGTATTTGCTAAAATTGATCTAAACACAGAGATTCAACATATGATTCAATCTATCCCTAAAGTATCAGGGTTTATTGGAGAAGGAAACCGTCCGACACCTCTAAGCGAGCATGATATTCAAGTTATCTTAGATCGTGTAAATAATCGTCAGGCACCGAAACCGAAAGTATTCTTCGATAATGGTGAAACTGTACGTATTATTGACGGACCGTTTGCGAACTTCACAGGTACTGTGGATGAATACGACTTAGAGCATGGGACTCTAAAACTTAACGTTTCAATTTTTGGTAGAGCTACTCCTGTAGATATCTCTTATACTCAAGTTGAAAAAATAATTTAAATTCATAAAAAGGAAGAAACATGGCAAAGAAAGTTTCAGGCTATATCAAGCTTCAAATTCAAGCTGGTGCAGCTAACCCGGCTCCACCGGTAGGACCTGCTTTAGGACAACGTGGTGTTAACATCATGGAATTCTGTAAAGCTTTCAACGAAAAAACTAAAGATAAGATGGGATTCAAAGTTCCAACTATCATTACTGTTTACAATGACAGAAGTTTTTCATTCATTACTAAACAACCACCTGCATCTGCATTATTAATGAAAGCTGCTGGTCTTAAAAAAGGTAGTGACAATCCACTTAAAAACAAAGTGGCAAAAATCACTCGTGAAAAACTTATGGAGATCGTTGATCAAAAAATCGAAGATCTTAATACTGACGATAGAGAAATGGCAGCAAACACTATTGCTGGTCAAGCTCGTTCAATGGGTATCGAGATTACTGAGTAATCACAAATAAAACTAAATAATCATCGACCACAATGATTTAAAATTGTGTGGCAGAATTTTAAATGCGGAGAAATTTGTTATGAGCAAAAGATATAAGCAATTATTAGAAAAAGTTGATAGCTCTAAAGCTTACACAATTAGTGAAGCTTCTTCAACTGTAAAAGAGCTAAAAAGTGCAAAATTCGACGAAACTGTTGAAATTGCAATGAATTTAAATGTTGATCCACGTCACGCTGACCAAATGGTACGTGGTGCGATCGTTCTTCCACATGGTACTGGTAAAACTGTACGTGTTGCAGTATTTGCTAAAGGTGCAAAAGCTGACGAAGCTAAAGCTGCTGGTGCTGACATCGTTGGTACTGATGAGCTAGTTGCACAAATTAAAGAAGGTAATATCGATTTCGATATCGTTGTTGCTGCTCCAGATTGTATGGGTCTTGTTGGTCAAGTAGGTCGTATTCTTGGACCAAAAGGTTTAATGCCTAACCCTAAAACTGGTACTGTAACTCCAGATGTTGCTACTGCTGTTAACAATGTTAAAGGTGGTCAAGTAAACTTCAGAGTTGATAAAAAAGGTAATATTCACGCTGGTATTGGTAAAGTAAGTTTCGATGCTGACAAAATTGCTGAAAACCTTTCTACTTTTGTAAAAGCTATTAATAAACAAAAACCAGCTTCTTCAAAAGGTCGTTACATCAAAAATGCTGCACTTAGTTTAACTATGTCTCCAGCTCTTAAACTTGATGTAGCTGAACTTTTAGATACAAAATAGTATAATCTAAGTTTCCGAGAGTTTTTCTCGGAGATTTTGAAAGTTTTTATTTTGAGATTTTCTATCTTAAAGTAAAGATTTTCATTTTTTGGATGGGAATCTGAATTACTTGGACTAAAGACAGTAGGGGGCAATAAAACCGATAGGTTTGCTTAAAAAGTCCTTTCTACCCCGCTTGAAGTTATGTCTGGGAAAGGAGAAATTTATGCTTAAGTCTAAAAAAGCTGAAGTTATTGAGCAACTTTCTAACTCTTTCGCTGAGACTACTGCTGTAGTTATTTGTGACTACAAAGGTTTAACAGTTTCTGAATTAGAAGAGTTAAGAAAAGCTGCTCGTGCTAAAGACGCAAGTGTTCAGGTTGTTAAAAACACTTTAGCAGCTATCGCTTTAGAAAAAGCAGGTATGACAGGTGTTGAACTAAAAGATACAAATATCTTTATCTGGTCAAACGAAGTTATTAATGCTCCAAAAGTTGCTGCTGATTTCGCTAAAAACAATGAGAAATTAGTTGTTAAAGCTGGTTACCTAGATAAAGAAGCAGCTAATGCAGCACAAATTGATGCATACGCTAAACTTCCAGGACGTGAAGAACTTCTTGGTATGCTTGCTGCGACTTGGATGGCACCACTTACAAACTTTGTATATGGTCTTGATGCGCTAAGACAAAAAAACGAAGCTGAAGCGTAATCGTTTTTAATATCTAGTTACTAGTCTAGATAAAACTAGTAAAAAAATTTAAAATAAAAATACCATAGGAGAAAATTATGGCTGTAACTAAAGAAGATGTATTAGAATTCATCTCTGGATTATCTGTATTAGAATTATCTGAGCTTGTAAAAGAGTTCGAAGAAAAATTTGGTGTATCTGCTCAACCTGTAGCAGTTGCTGGTGTAGCTGGTGATGCTGGTGCTGCTGGTGGTGCTGAGCAAACTGAGTTCAACGTAGTAATTACTGACGCTGGTGCTAAAAAAATCGGTGTAATTAAAGTAGTTCGTGAGCTTACTGGTCTTGGTTTAAAAGAAGCTAAAGACGCTTGTGAAAACTTACCATCTACAATCAAAGAAGGTGTAGATAAAGAAACTGCTGAAGAAGCTAAAGCTAAATTAGAAGAAGCTGGTGCAGTAGTAGAAGTTAAATAATTTAACTCACTTTTTTATGGAGGGCTTAGATCCCTCCAACTTTTGGGCGCTTTAGTAAGAGAAGAATTCTCCTCTTATTAAAGTGCCCTTATGTCGTTTATAAGCACTGTAAAAAAATCTCTTTTGAAAAAGAGTAAATTTCAAGTCTAGGGACGCCTAGAATTTGATAGTTGATTTGTAAAAAATCATTCATTAATAACTTATCGAGGTAGCCTATGTTAAACACTTTATATTCCGGAAACCGTCTTCGTGTAGACTTCTCTAAAACTCCTCAAGAAATAGAAGTACCAAACTTATTACAACTCCAACAAAGTTCTTACGAAAAATTCTTAATGTTAGAATCAAAAGACAGAACTGCTAGTGGAATTGAAAAAGTATTCCAATCTGTTTTCCCAATTCATGATGTACAAAACAGATTAACAGTAGAGTATATTGGCTCTGAAGTTACTAATCCTAAATACACTGTTCGTGAATGTATGGAAAGAGGACTTACTTATGCAGTAAGCCTAAGAATGAAAACTCGTTTAGTATTATGGGACAGAGATGAAAATACTAAAGAGAAACTTGGTGTAAAAGATATTAAAGAACAATCAATCTTTGTTCGTGATATTCCTTTAATGACAGATAGAACATCATTTATCATTAATGGTGTTGAGCGTGTTGTTGTAAACCAGTTACACCGTTCACCGGGTGTTATCTTCAAAGAAGAAGAATCAACAACTACTAGTTCTAAATTAATTTATACTGGTCAAATTATTCCAGATCGTGGTTCTTGGTTATATTTTGAGTATGATCCAAAAGATATTCTTTACATGAGAATTAACAAACGTCGTAAAGTACCTGTTACAATCATGTTCAGAGCTTTAGGTTATTCAAAACAAGATATTTTAAAACTGTTCTACCCTGTTCAAACGATCAAAATTGAAGATAATAACTTCCAAATTGAATTTAATCCTTCAGATTATTCTGGACGTTTAGGTTACGATCTAGTAGATACTAACGGTAAAGTTTTAGTAAATGCTGGTAAAAGACTTTCTGCTAAAAAAGCACAAAAATTTGTTGAAGACGGACTAACAGAAGTTCAGTATCCGTTAGATGTATTATTAGAGCGTTATTTAGCTGAAGCTATTATTGATCCTGAAACAGGTGAAATTTTATTTGACGCTATGACGCACATTGATGAGTCTAAATTAAAGAAAATGGCTGAAATCGGTGTAACTGAATTCAAAATTGCGAATGATTTAGCTGAAGGTGTAGATAGTTCAGTAATCAATGCATTCAATGCTGATGCAGATTCATTAAAACTTTTAAAACAAACAGAAGAGATTGAAGACGAAAACGATTTAGCAGCTATTCGTATTTACAAAGTAATGCGTCCTGGTGAGCCTGTAACTAAAGAGGCAGCTCATGCATTTGTTAACCAATTATTCTTCGATCCGGAAAGATATGACTTAACACAAGTTGGTCGTATGAAAATGAACCATAAACTTGGTTTAAATATCCCGGAATATGTAACAGTACTTACTCACGAAGATATTATTGAGTCTGTTAAATATGTTATCAAAGTTAAAAACGGTCAAGGTCACATTGATGACAGAGATCACTTAGGTAACAGACGTATTCGTGCTATCGGTGAACTTTTAGGTAATGAGTTACACAACGGTTTAGTAAAAATGCAAAAAGCTATCCGTGACAAACTCTCAACTATGAGTGGACCGATGAATGAGCTTATGCCACACGATTTAATCAATTCAAAAATGATTACTTCGACTATTATCGAGTTCTTCTCAGGTGGTCAGTTATCACAATTTATGGACCAAACTAACCCATTATCAGAGGTTACACATAAGCGTCGTCTTTCTGCGCTTGGTGAAGGTGGTCTTGTAAAAGAGCGTGCAGGTTTTGAAGTGCGTGACGTTCACCCGACTCATTACGGACGTATCTGTCCAATTGAGACTCCAGAGGGTCAAAATATTGGTCTTATCAATACTCTTGCTTCATATGCAAAAGTAAATGAGCATGGTTTCATTGAAGCACCGTACAAAGTGATGAAAGACGGTCAAGTAACTAACGAGATCGTATATCTTACAGCTACTCAAGAAGAGGGTGTAATGATTGCAGCTGCTTCTAATAAACTTGACGAAAACGGTCAGTTTGTTGAGAAGCTAATCTCTGTTCGTCAAGACGGTGAGATTTTACTTAGAAGTCCAAATGATTGTCAATATGCTGACTTGTCATCTAGTATGGTGGTTGGTGTTGCAGCTTCACTTATTCCATTCCTTGAGCACGATGATGCCAACCGTGCACTTATGGGATCGAACATGCAACGTCAAGCAGTGCCTTTATTAAAATCACAAGCTCCAATGGTAGGAACTGGTGTTGAGAAACTTGTAGCACGTGATTCTTGGGAATGTGTTAAAGCTAAGCGTGCTGGTAAAGTTGAAAAAGCTGATGCTAAACACATCTATGTAATGGGTGAAGAAGATGGTGAAATCTTTATTGATTACTATCCATTACAAAAGAACCTTAGAACAAACCAAAATACATCTTTCACACAAAAACCTATCGTAAACGTAGGTGACGTAGTTGAAAAAGGGCAAATTATTGCTGACGGTCCAAATATGGATCAAGGTGAGCTTGCTCTTGGTGTTAATGCTATGGTTGCGTTCATGCCTTGGAACGGTTATAACTTCGAGGATGCTATCGTTATCTCTGAAAAACTGATCCGTCAAGATGCATTTACTTCAGTTCATATCTATGAAAAAGAAGTAGAGGCTCGTGAACTTAAACACGGTGTTGAAGAGATTACTCGTGACATCCCTAATGTTCGTGATGATGAATTAGCACACCTAGATGAGTCTGGTATTGTTAAAATAGGTACACAAGTAAAAGGTGGAATGATCCTAGTTGGTAAAGTTTCTCCAAAAGGTGAAGTAAAACCAACTCCTGAAGAAAGACTTTTACGTGCTATCTTCGGTGAAAAAGCTGGTCACGTTGTAAACAAATCACTTTACTGTCCACCATCTATGGAAGGTGTTGTTGTAGACATTAAAGTATTCACGAAAAAAGGTTACGATAAAGACCCTCGTGCATTAGAACTAGAAAAAGAAGAGCGTGATCATTTAGAGCGTGAGCACTATGACAGACTTATTATGATCGACAAAGAAGAGATGTTACGCGTAACTAAACTTCTTACTCGTGAACCTTTAGAGAGCGATGTAAAAATCGGTGATAAAGAGTATAAAGCTGGTGATCTTATCAACGGTGATGATTTAGCTGGAATCAACCGTTTCGCTATGAACAATGTTGTAAAAGCATTCTCTGAAGAGGTGCAAGATCAATATAACAAAACGAAAAACCATTTCCAAAAGCAAAAACGTCTTTTCAGAGATGAGCATGAGGAAAAACTAAGTATCTTAGAAAAAGATGACATCCTACCAAACGGTGTTGTAAAATATGTAAAAGTTTACATCGCTACAAAACGTCACCTAAAAGTTGGTGATAAAATGGCTGGACGTCACGGAAATAAAGGTATTGTTTCTAATATTGTTCCTGAAGTAGATATGCCGTATATGGAAGATGGAAGAAGTGTAGACGTATGTCTTAACCCACTAGGGGTACCTTCTCGTATGAATATCGGTCAGATTTTAGAGATGCACCTTGGTATGGCTGGTCGTGAACTAGGTAATCAAATCCAAGCTGAATTTGATGCGAAGCAAAAAGACTTCTTAAGTAATTTACGTACGAAGATGTCTGAGATTGCTGACGTTGCAGGTCTTATGAATGCAAAAGAAACAATTGCAGCTATGAATGACGATGAGTTCCTAAAATATGCACGTGACTGGGCAAAAGGTGTTAAATTTGCTACACCTATCTTTGAAGGTGTAAATGCTGTAGAATTTGAAAAACTTTACGAAGCAGCGCGTATGGCTACTGACGGTAAAGTTGTTCTTTATGATGGTAGAACAGGTGAGAAAATTAAAGAGCGTGTAAATGTTGGTTATATGTATATCCTTAAACTACACCACTTAGTTGATGAGAAAATTCACGCTCGTTCAACTGGACCTTACTCTCTTGTAACTCAACAGCCTGTTGGTGGTAAAGCACTATTTGGTGGACAAAGATTCGGTGAGATGGAAGTTTGGGCTCTTGAAGCGTATGGTGCTTCTGCAGTTCTTAAAGAGATGCTTACAATTAAATCTGATGATGTTGACGGTCGTGTACGTGCGTACAAAGCACTTACAAAAGGTGAGTCAGTACCAGCTTCTGGTATCCCTGAGACTTTATTTGTATTAACAAAAGAGCTTCAAGCATTGGCTCTTGATGTAGAGATTATGGACGAGGTAGAAGATAATGAGTAAATTAGTACCAGTAGAAGTAACAGAAGATAATAGACCAAGTGATATTAAACAGCTTCAGTTTAAATTAGCATCACCTGAAAAAGTTTTATCTTGGTCAAACGGTGAAGTAAAAAAACCTGAAACTATTAACTACCGTACTTTAAAGCCTGAACGTGACGGGCTTTTCTGTGCAAAAATTTTCGGTCCTGTTCGTGACTATGAGTGTCTTTGTGGTAAATATAAGAAAATGCGTTACAAAGGTGTTGTATGTGAGAAATGTGGTGTTGAAGTAACATCTACAAAAGTTCGTCGTACTCGTATGGGTCACATTGAACTTGTAACTCCTGTAGCACATATCTGGTATGTATCTTCATTACCATCTCGTATCGGTACACTTTTAGGTATTAAAATGAAAGACCTTGAGCGTGTACTTTACTACGAAGCATACATCGTTGAAGAGGGTGGTGAGGCATACTATGATGCTGAAGCAAAAACACCAGTATTAAAATACGATGTACTTAATGAAGAACAATACAGAACTCTTGTTCAAAGATTCGGTGAATTAGGTTTCAAAGCTCGTATGGGTGGTGAAGTTGTTCGTGATTTACTAGATTCAATCGATTTAGTTGAACTATTTAACCAACTAAGAGAAGAGATCGAAGAAACTCGTTCAGAAGCTAAGAAAAAAACTATTAACAAACGTTTAAAAGTTATCGAGTCTTTCTTAAATAGCGGTAATAATCCTGCATGGATGATGCTGACTATTTTACCGGTACTTCCACCAGATTTAAGACCACTTGTTTCACTTGATGGTGGAAAATTCGCGGTATCTGACGTAAATGATCTTTATCGTCGTGTTATCAACAGAAACCAACGTCTTAAAAGATTAGTTGAACTTGAAGCTCCTGAAATTATTGTTAGAAATGAAAAACGTATGCTTCAAGAATCTGTTGATGCATTATTTGACAATGGTCGTCGTGCAAATGCAGTTAAAGGTGCTAACAAACGTCCATTAAAATCTCTTTCAGAGATCATTAAAGGTAAACAAGGTCGTTTCCGTCAAAACCTTCTTGGTAAGCGTGTTGACTTCTCTGGACGTTCTGTAATCGTTGTTGGACCAGACTTAAGAATGGATCAATGTGGACTTCCAAAGAAAATGGCGTTAGAGCTGTTCAAGCCACATTTAATTGCAAAGTTAGAAGACAAAGGTTACGCAACTACAGTTAAAGCTGCGAAAAAAATGATCGAAGATAAAACAAACGAGGTTTGGGAATGTCTTTCTGAAATCGTTGACGGTTACCCAATTATGCTTAACCGTGCACCGACACTTCACAAATTGTCGATCCAAGCGTTCCATCCAAGACTAATTGATGGTAAAGCTATTCAGCTTCACCCATTAGTTTGTGCGGCGTTCAATGCTGACTTCGATGGTGACCAGATGGCTGTTCACGTACCTTTATCTGCAGAAGCTATTGCTGAAGCGAAAGTTCTTAT
This sequence comes from Sulfurimonas sp. C5, assembly GCF_029872055.1. Taxonomy (NCBI): domain Bacteria; kingdom Pseudomonadati; phylum Campylobacterota; class Epsilonproteobacteria; order Campylobacterales; family Sulfurimonadaceae; genus Sulfurimonas; species Sulfurimonas sp. C5. The sequence goes on along the minus strand of NZ_JARXNQ010000003.1, from coordinate 40,729 downwards.
GCTTGCATCTATGAACGTTCTTCTTCCAGCTTCTGGTAAGGCGATTGCTACACCTTCACAAGATATGGTCCTTGGTATCTACTACCTATCTTTAGAGAAAAACGGTGTTAAAGGTTCTAACAAGCTATTCGCTAATGTTGATGAGATTAATATCGCTTTAGAGAACAAAGCGCTTGATATTCATGCAAAAGTAAGAACTCGTGTTGATGGTAGAATTATCCATACAACAGCTGGTCGTCTTTTAATTAAAGCAATTCTTCCAGATTTCGTTCCAGCAGATTTATGGAACAGAACAATGAAGAAAAAAGCTATCAATGAGATGGTTGACTATGTACAAAAACATGGTGGTATCGGTGTAACCGCATCATTCCTTGACAGATTAAAAGATCTTGGTTTCAAACACGCGACTGAAGCTGGTGTTTCAATTTCAGCTGACGATATCCGTGTACCTGATATGAAAGAGAAGAAAATTACAGAGTCTAAAAACCGTGTAATTGAGATCCAAAAACAATTCGAAGCTGGTTTATTAACTGAGCAAGAAAGATACAATAAAATTATCGACGTTTGGACAGATACAAACAACACACTTGCTGCAGAGATGATGGATCTTGTACAAAGTGATAAAGATGGATTCAACTCTATCCATATGATGGCTGATTCTGGTGCGAGGGGTTCTGCTGCTCAGATTCGTCAGCTTGCTGGTATGCGTGGTCTTATGGCTAAACCAAGTGGTGATATTATTGAGACTCCGATCGTTTCAAACTTTAAAGAGGGTCTGAACGTTATCGAGTACTTTATTTCAACGCACGGTGCTCGTAAAGGTCTTGCCGATACAGCTCTTAAAACAGCGAATGCTGGTTACTTAACACGTAAACTTGTTGACGTTGCACAAAACGTAAAAATTGTTGAGCATGATTGTCATACTCACGAAGGTATTGAGATTACAGATATTTCTGATCAAAATACATTAATCGAGTCTTTAGAAGACAGACTTAACGGTCGTGTACTTGCTGATGATGTAATCGATCCAATCTCTAACGAGATCCTTTATGCAGAGGGTACGTTACTTGATGAAGAGAGTGCTAAAGTTATTGCTGAAGCTGGAATCAAATCAGCACATATCAGAACACCGACAACTTGTAAAAGTGAAGAGGGTATCTGTGCATTATGTTACGGTGTAAACCTTGCAACTGGACACATCGTTCGTCCAGGTGAAGCAGTTGGTATTGTTGCAGCTCAGTCAATTGGTGAGCCAGGTACTCAGCTTACACTTCGTACATTCCACGTTGGTGGTACTGCGAGTTCAACTGCGCAAGAGCGTCAAGTTGTTGCTGAAAAAGAAGGTTTCATCCGTTACTATAACCTTAAAACGTACCAAAACAAAGAGGGTAAAAACATCGTTGCTAACCGTCGTAATGCGGCAGTTTTACTTGTTGAACCTAAAATTAAAGCTCCGTTTGACGGAAAAATTGAGATTCAGACTATCCACGACGAGGTGTTATTAAGTATCTCTAACGGAACTGATACTGTACGTTACTCTTTACGTAAAAATGAGATTGCAAAACCTAATGAACTAGCTGGTGTTAGTGGTCAAATTGAAGGGAAATATTACTTCCCGTACGAAAGTGGTTCTGATGTTGTAGCTGAAGATTCTATCGTTGAAACTATTAAAGATGGATGGAACGTACCTTCACGTATCCCTTACGCATCTGAGTTATTAGTTAACAATGGTGCTCCGGTTACGCAAAAAATCTATGCGAAAGAGCAAGGAACTGTTAAGTACTTCCTACTCAAAGGTGATTACCTTGAAAGATTCGAAGGTCTTAAAGCTGGTTATGAAGTAAAAGAAAAAGGTCTTTTTGCAGCAGTAATCGATGAGAATAACCGTGAAGCGGTTCGTCACTATATCGCTCGTGGTTCTGTAATTGTTACTGAAGATGATGAAGTAGTTGAAGGTTCAAGCCTAATTGCTAAACCTGCTACTGATGAGTCTGTTGTAATTGCTGAATGGGATCCATACTCGAACCCAATTATTTCTGAAGCAAGCGGTACTGTTAAGTATGAAGATATTATTGTTGGAACTACTGCTACTGAGCAATTAGATGAATTAACTGGTAAAACTCGTTTAATGATTAATGACCACATTTCATCTGAGTACAAACCGACAATCGTACTTGCTACTGAAAACGGTGAGTTATTACGTTATGCAATTGAGCCTAAGTCTTCTTTATTCGTTAAAGACGGTCAAGAAGTTAAAATTGCTGATATCATTGCGAAAACGCCAAAAGCACTTCAAAAATCATCGGATATTACAGGGGGTCTTCCACGTGTATCTGAACTATTTGAAGGTCGTCGTCCAAAAGCATCTGCTCTTATTTCAGAGATTGATGGTACGGTAAGTTTTGGTAAACCGTTACGTGGTAAAGTACGTATTATTGTAAGCAACTCTGAAAATGGTATTGTTAAAGAGTACTTTGTAGATAAATCTCATGAGCCTGTTGTAAATACTGGTGACTTCGTTCACGCTGGTGAGCGTTTAACTACAGGTATTATTTCGTCTCACGAACTTCTTAGAATTATGGGTGTTAAAGCACTTTATAACTATTTAGTATCTGAAGTACAACAAGTTTACCGTTCTCAAGGGGTTAATATCGCTGATAAACACATCGAGGTTATTTTCACTCAGATGTTAAGACAAGTTAAAATCTTAAAATCTGGTGATACTAAGTTTATCGAAGGAGATTTAGTTTCTAAATCTAAATTTGCTCAAGAGAATGAAAAAATCATTCGCCTTGGTGGTCGTCCGGCGATTGCTGAGCCATTCCTTGTTGGTATCACTCGTGCTGCAGTTTCTGCTGATTCAATTATCTCAGCTGCATCATTCCAAGATACGACAAAAGTTCTTACTGAAGCTGCAGTAAGTGCTAAAGTGGATAACTTAGATAACTTAAAAGAAAACGTTATTATCGGTAGAACTATCCCTGTTGGTACAGGTATCTACAAAGATAAAACGATCCAATTTGAAGCTTCTGAAGAATAAGCCTTAAGGCTATTCTTCTAGGCTTCCTCCTCAAAAATCTACACATTTTTTTAAATATATTAAAATCTACTTAAAATAAGCAAACTTTAATTACTATTTCTGTATTATTTCGTGTCTATAACTCTCTAAAATTTAGTGAGTTACATTCTACTGGAAAAATTAAGATAAAGGAAATATATGCCTACAATCAATCAATTGATTCGTAAAGAGCGTAAAAAAGTAGTTAAGAAATCAAAATCTGCTGCTTTAAAAGCTTGTCCACAGCGTCGTGGTGTTTGTACTCGTGTTTACACAACTACACCTAAAAAACCTAACTCGGCTTTAAGAAAAGTTGCGAAAGTTAGATTAACTACAGGTATTGAGGTAATCTCATACATTGGTGGTGAGGGTCACAACCTTCAAGAACACTCTATCGTACTAGTACGTGGTGGTAGGGTAAAAGATTTACCGGGTGTTAAGTATCACATTGTTCGTGGTGCATTAGATACTGCTGGTGTTGCTAACCGTTTAGTTGCTCGTTCTAAATACGGTGCTAAAAAACCAAAAAAATAATTTAAAATAGTTCAAAGATAGCTGCAGGGCACTGTTTAAAGTGTTTTGAGTAAATTTTTTGAAAAAAATTGAAGACAAGGAAAAATAAATGAGAAGAAGAAAAGCTCCGGTTCGTGAAATCATGCCAGATCCAGTTTATGGAAGCAAAGTTTTAACGAAATTCATTAACAAAGTAATGTTAGATGGTAAAAAATCTACAGCAGAAAAAATTATCTATGGTGCATTAGATGCAATCTCTGCTAAAGGTGAAAAATCAGGAATCGATACATTTAATGAAGCTATTGAGAATGTAAAACCTATCATTGAGGTTAAAAGTCGCCGTGTTGGTGGTGCTACTTATCAAGTTCCAGTAGAAGTACGTCCAGTACGTCAACAATCATTAGCTATCCGTTGGTTAGTTGATGCTGCGAGAAAAAGAAACGAAAGAACAATGGCTGAGAGATTAGCTAATGAGTTTATGGATGCTGCAAGCGAAAAAGGTTCTGCATTCAAGAAAAAAGAAGATACTTACAAAATGGCTGAAGCAAATAAAGCATTTGCTCACTACCGTTGGTAATATATAAGGTAATTTAAAAATGGCAAGATCTCATAAATTAAGCGATGTAAGAAACATTGGTATTGCTGCTCACATTGATGCTGGTAAAACAACAACAACTGAGCGTATCCTTTTCTATACAGGTGTTGAGCATAAAATCGGTGAAGTTCACGATGGTGCTGCAACAATGGACTGGATGGAGCAAGAACAAGAGCGTGGTATTACAATTACTTCAGCTGCAACAACTTGTGAATGGGCTGGAAAACAAATCAACATTATCGATACTCCGGGACACGTTGACTTCACTATTGAAGTTGAGCGTTCTATGCGTGTACTTGATGGTGCTGTATCTGTATTCTGTGCTGTTGGTGGAGTTCAACCACAATCTGAAACTGTTTGGAGACAAAGAAACCGTTATGGTGTACCTTCAATCGTTTTCGTAAACAAATATGACAGAACTGGTGCAGATTTCTATGAAGTTGAGCGTCAAATTCGTGATCGTCTTAAAGGTAACCCGGTTCCTATTCAATTACCAATCGGTGCTGAAGATAAATTCGAAGGTGTTATCGATCTTGTAAAAATGAAAGAGATTGTATGGGATGAAGACGCTGCTATGGGTTCTGCTTACCATACTCAAGATATCCGTGCTGATTACCAAGACAAAGCTGAAGAATACCGTGAAAAAATGATCGAAGAGATCTCTGCTGTTGACGGTAATGAAGAGTTAATGGAAAAATTCTTAGAGGGTGAAGAGATCTCTGAAGATGAGATTAAAGCTGCTATCAAGCGTGCTACAATCGCTATGCATATTGTTCCAATGACTGTTGGTACTGCATTTAAAAACAAAGGTGTTCAAACTTTACTTGACGCTGTTGTAGATTACCTTCCAGCTCCAACTGAAGTACCAGCTATTAAAGGTACAATGATGGATGATGAAACTCAAGAAGTTACTGTTCCATCAACTGATGATGGTGAATTCGCTTCATTAGCATTCAAAATTATGACTGACCCATTCGTTGGACAGTTAACATTTATCCGTGTATACCGTGGTTCATTAGAAGCTGGTTCTTATGTTCACAACTCTACAAAAGATAAAAAAGAGCGTATTGGTCGTATCATGAAAATGCATGCTATCAAACGTGAAGAAGTTAAAGAAATTTACGCTGGTGAAATCGGTGCGGTTGTTGGTCTTAAATATACAACAACTGGTGATACTCTTTGTTCTGAAAAAGATAAAGTTGTATTAGAGAGAATGGACTTCCCAGAGCCGGTTATCTCTGTTGCTGTTGAGCCAAAAACAAAAGCTGACCAAGAAAAAATGGGTATTGCTCTAGGTAAACTAGCTGCAGAAGATCCATCTTTCCGTGTTAACACTGATGAAGAAACTGGTCAAACTATTATTTCTGGTATGGGTGAGTTACACCTTGAAATTATTGTTGACCGTATGAAGCGTGAGTTTAAAGTTGAAGCTGAAGTTGGTGCTCCACAAGTATCTTACCGTGAAGCTATCAGAAAAGAAGTTGACAAAAACTATAAATACGCTAAACAATCTGGTGGTCGTGGACAATATGGTCACGTTGTATTCAAACTTAAACCAGGTGAAGCTGGTACAGGTCTTGTATTTAACAACGAAATTAAAGGTGGTGTTATCCCTAAAGAGTACGTTCCTGCTATTGAAAAAGGTATGGAAGAGTCTATGAAAAATGGTGTACTTGCTGGTTTCCCAATTGAAGATGCAGAAGTTACATTATACGATGGTTCTTACCACGAAGTTGACTCGAATGAGATGTCATTCAAAATCGCTGCTTCAATGGGATTCAAAGAAGCTGCTCGTGAAGCAGACGCTGCAATCCTTGAACCAATTATGAAAGTTGAAGTTGAAGTACCAGAAGACTATATGGGTGACGTTATCGGTGACCTTAACCGTCGTCGTGGTCAAGTTAACAACATGGGTGACAGAAGCGGTAACAAAATCGTTGATGCATTCGTTCCACTTTCTGAGATGTTCGGATATTCTACTGACCTTCGTTCAAATACTCAAGGGCGTGCTACATACGCTATGGAATTTGATCATTACGAAGAAGTTCCAAGAAACGTATCTGAAGAGATCATCAAAAAACGTAACGGATAATCTATTATCCATTAAACCTCCTCTTTGGAGGTTTACTCCATTCCTTTTTCCCCTTTTTATAAATCGAAAATCTGCTATAATAGTGTAAAAAATCAATAGGTGATTCTATGCAGAAACTAATTTTACTTTATTTATTTACTACTATAATATTTGCGAAAAATCCAATCGTATATGCTGCTTTGGGAGATGTTATCTATAATAATGCAGATAAGATTGAAAAATTACATGAGATTGATGAGTTTAATATTTATGATGACAAAATCAATCAGTATGTTCAAAAAGTTAATAACGCAAAAAAAGAAGGTTTTAAAATAGAGCAGGGCGATAAGAGCATCGATAAAAAAGAGTACTTAACTACATTAAGAGCACTATCGAAAGAAAATGACTTTTTTTTAAGAGAATCAAAAAGAATGTATGAAGGTTCTTTAAAAAATGAGAATTCAAAACTGTTTTCACAACTTATTAATAGCGGTTTAATAGATGTTGAAGAGAATAAACAAGAGATTATCGATTATTATTTTATACATCAAGAAGATATTAACGCATCAGGTGTAATAGAAAATATTTTAGAAGAAGATGCAGCTTTAAAAGTAAGAAAAGAGGCTGAACTTAGAAAAACTAAATCTAAACAAGAACGCGAGTTAGAAAAGATTAAAAGAATTAGAGAAAAAGATAAAAGAGAACAAGAAGCATTAGAACAAAAACTGCAAAAAGAACTTGAGGATAAGAAAAAACAGTTGCGTCAAGAGCAAAAAGAGGAGCTTTTAAAAACTAGATAGTTTTTAGAACCAGTCAAAATCCTCATATTCACTCGGTCTTCCATTTAATGTAAGATAAGGCGTATATTCAGCCTTGTAGTTTAAAGAGGGACATCCTTCTACATAATAACCCAAATATATCCATTTTTTCTTATAACGCTTTGCAAACTCTATTTGTTTATATAAAGAGAGTCTTCCCAATGAGTATGATGCAAAATCTGGATCGTAATAAAAATAGATTGAAGAGATGCCGTCAGCCAAAATATCTATAAGATCTACTCCAATTAACTTGTCTTGAAAAAAATAAAGAACTTCATAACCAAAATCTTCATAGCCGCTAACAAAGGAGTTAAAATAATGATCTGGAGATGTTGCGTGATATTCCCATCCTTTTTTTTCATTCATATATTTATGATATTTGTCAAAAAGCTCTAAGTGTGTTTTTGTCATTGTAGGGTGTTGGAGTACGATAGAGATATCTTTGGATTTTTTCAGTACTCTACGAGCAGATTTCGAGAACATAAAATTATCTACGTCTATTTTTATACTTTGACACTCATGACACTCGGCACATATAGGTCTAAAATACATTTTTCCAAAGCGTCTATAACCGCGTTCTATAAGTTCTTGACAAGCATTAGCAGAACATTTGTCTATTACTTTATAGTGAGTTGTTTGTTCTTTGTTATCTAAATAAGAGCATTTATCTTCTAGTAAAAATTCTTTAAGTAAGTTCATAAGTGAATTTTGACATAATTTTGCTTTATTCAAAACAAAAGGTTGTGAATGGAATTTTTTTTAAAACATCAAACAGTTATTTTTAGAAGCTTAGGTGCCTTTTTACTTGTATTAGGTTTAGCTCTTTTTTTCTGGGCGGCACCGCAAAAAGCTATGACTGAAAATGAAAGAGCTGCAGCGAATTTGGCACGTATGGAAGCTGCAGTAAGCGGTACTAGTTCATCAGCATCATCTTCAAAACAATCTGCTAATCATTCGCAGATATCTGAAGCAATGATAGAAACACAGAAAAAACAGATAAGAATGTTAATGATTATGGTGATGGTGTTCGGTGCAGGATTTTTAGGATATAGCTTTTTAAAGAAAGGTGATAAAGAGGAGGAATAAATTACTTCTCTTTATTCATGGCAATCAATACCCCTTCAATCATCTTATCGATATCACCGTCTAGAATAGCAGGAACATTAGTATATGCTTCATTACTTCTTGTATCTTTTACTTGTTGGTATGGCTGCATAACGTAAGAGCGAATTTGATGTCCCCATCCAATTTCACTTTTTTCTATTCCTGCTTCTTTTGCTTTTTGCTCTTCAAGTTCCAGTTCATAAAGCCTAGACTTTAACATTTTCATAGCTGTAGCTTTGTTTTTATGCTGCGATCTGTCATTTTGACATTGTACAACAACACCAGTCGCGATATGTGTGATACGGATAGCAGATTCCGTTTTATTAACGTGTTGTCCACCTGCTCCACTTGCACGATACGTATCGATTCTAATATCTTTATCTTCAATCACGATATCGATATCGTCATCAATCTCAGGAGAGACCATAACGGAACTAAAAGAGGTGTGTCTTTTGGCATTAGAATCAAACGGCGAGATACGTACAAGTCTGTGGATACCGTTTTCCACTTTGAGATAGCCGTAAGCATTTTCCCCTTTGATGAGGATAGAGACATCTTTAATTCCCGCTTCCTCACCCGCTTGATAATCTAACACTTCAACTTTAAAGTCGTGTCTTTCAGCCCAACGTTTATACATACGAAGCAGAATACTTGCCCAATCTTGAGACTCAGTCCCACCGGCACCTGGATGAATAGAAAGAATTGCATTTGAAGCATCACTTTCTCCGCTGAGTAATACTTCGATCTCCATTGAACGGATTTGCTCTTCTAAGCTTGGTGCATCTTCAAAGAGAGCTTCAATTGAATCTTCATCGTTTTCCTCTTTTGCCATCTCATAAAGTTCAGCCGCATCCTCAACAGCAGAGTGCGCGATTTCATACTTATCTAATTTTCTTTGTAGCTGTGTTTTTTCTTTTTGAATTTTTGCAGCATTAGCAGCATCGTTCCAGAAATCAGGATTGTTTTCTAATTCTTCGATCTCATTTAATCGTGCTTCTATTTTATCGGGTTCAACAACACCTGTAATATTTTCCATTTTTATTTTAATATTTTTTAGAAGTTCAGTGTATTCGTAATTATCCATGATTATTCCATTTCTATATATGATGCAAATTAGTATATAATTGCGATTATATTATATTGGGACTTAAAATGAAGATTATTTCTGAGCCGCAAGAGTTAAAAGCTTATCTCAAAGAGCAGAATAAAACAATTGGATATGTACCTACTATGGGAGCACTTCATGAAGGGCATATCGAGCTTATAAAAAATGCAAGAAAAGAGAATGAACTAGTTGTCGTTTCTATCTTTGTAAATCCTACACAGTTTTTAAAAGGGGAAGACCTAGACAAGTATCCTCGCCGTGATGAAGCAGATAAGAAAATTTGTGAACTTGCCGGGGTAGATGTGATTTTTTTCCCGACCAAAGAGAATATCTACTTTGAAGATGAAGTGAAAATAGAAGCTCCCGAAGTAAGAGGTTACGTTTTAGAAGGTGCTACTCGCCCCGGACATTTTTCGGGAGTTCTTCGCATAGTGATGAAGCTTTTAAATATTGTCAATCCCACGCGTGCGTATTTTGGAAAAAAAGATGCCCAACAGCTCAATCTTATCCAATTGATGGTGAGACATTATTATATGGATGTAGAGATAGTTCCTATAAACACTGTAAGAGAAGCTGATGGTCTTGCAAGAAGCAGTCGTAATATCTATTTAACATCTGAGCAAAGAAAAGAAGCATTGAAAATATCTGCATCACTCTATGCAGCTTCAAAAATGATCTCAAAAAAAGAGTTTGATGTTCAAACTATTAAAGAAGAGATGCTCAAAATTTTAGAACCGCTTGAAATAGGCTATGTAGAGATAGTAAATCGTGAATTTAAACCTATAAATGACGTAGAAGTCGGTAATACAATTATTTTAGTTGAAGCAGTAGCGGGAACTACAAGGTTATTGGATAATATTTGGTTGTAGATACCCTTCTTCAACCATAATATCTACTGCTGCTTTAAATACAGGGACGGCAGTTTGTGAAGCAAACTGACTTCTTTTTGGCTGTATTACAACTACACCCATAGTATATTTATGCTTTTGATCATTGACCAAACCTATAAATGATGTGTTGTATTTATTTACATACTTGCCGTCTTCAACAATATGGGCAGTCCCTGTTTTCCCACCGATTATTAAACCTTCTGTAATTGTTTTTTGTCCTGTTCCATGCTCTACAGTTTTAATTAAAATATCTTTCATTCTTTGTGCAGTTGTACTTGTAATAGCTTCTACACCATTTTCATAGGGTACTACGTTTTCTTGATTGTATTCATTGATAAAAGAGTGTACTAATTTAGGGTAGACCATTTTCCCGTTGTTGTTAAATGCTGAATACGCACGAAGGAGCTGCATAAGATTTGCACGAATACCGTAACCGTAAGAACAGGTTGCTTTATAGATCTGATTTTCCAAACGTTTTGCACTTGGAATTGAACCTGTTTTCTCATATATCATATCTGGTGTAGAGCGTTTGGAAAAACCAAATCTTTTTAAACCGTCATTAAATTCAAAACCGGAGAGCTTCTGTGCCAGTTGGGCAATACCGATATTAGAAGAGTGAACAATTACATTTTCGGCACTTAACCAGTCAAATTTATGTTCGTCGGTAATTACTTTTCTACCCATTTTAAAGCGTCCATTGTGACCATTTACAAGGTCATAAGGGTTTACTAGTTTTTTTTCTAAGAGTAATGAGAAGGTAACAGGCTTTAGAACACTTCCAGGTTCGAAGCTGTACTCTATCATACCGCTGTTAAGTGAAGGGTAGTCGCTTTTTTTGATCTCCTTAGGGAGATATCGGTTTGAACTTGCCATTGCTAACACATCACCGTCTGTAGAATCCATAAGAGCTAACATGATCTGTTTTGCTTCAAGCTGCTCTTTCATTTTGTCCAACATTCTTTCAAATCTTATCTGTAGTGCTACTGGAATTGTGATCTTGATGTCCAGACCATTAATTTTGGGTTTAGTAAAACTTTGTTTATTTAAAATGATATAACTATTTACATCACGTTTGCCTCTTGAAAAACTGTCCTGTCTTGCAGAGAGTTCATCATCAAAACGTTTTTCTAAACCTTTGACACCTTTTACGAAAGTATATCCGTCATCTTCAAGTTTATGGGGATAACCAATAATAGGAGTAAGAAGCTTTCCATAGTTGTATTCTCTACTTTCACCACTTTCTATGACATTAAGGCCATGTACTGAGAGCAAACCTGTTCTAGGGTTTTTAAGAGACATGAAAACTTTAAAACGTCTTAGTTCACTTGCCAGTTTTTTTAAGTAATGTGCCTGAATCTGAGGGATGTTGTAACTTAAAACAACAACCCCTTTATTGGAATTGATTTTAGATAAGATCTCTTTTTTATCCATTCCAGAATAGATTGAAAAAAGTTGTACAAAGAGATCTTTTTTCTGCGGATCTATATAACGGGTATTGACTACAGCTTTAAAAAGTTTTTTCGTAGATGCAATATGGAAACCATCAGCACTTATGATATTTCCTCTAGAAGCCTTAGAACTATCAACAGTGAATTTTGAGGGAAGGTGTCGAGGATCAAGGACAGTAAACAGCATTACGGCTAAAAATACTAAAAAACCGATAAAAATAATTCCATATAAGAGGAGTATTTTTTTGCTTTTGTTTCTGCTGACCATTGAAAACTGAAGCTACTACTAGAGTTGTGTTCTGCTGATCTCTTTATATGCACTTAGTGCTTTATTTCTGATCTCTAACATTAATTTCATACTTGTTTCTGCTTTGCCGATAGCCATGGCTGCTTGATGAAGATCTTTTACTTGCCCTGTAGCAAGATCTGCAATAGCTTCTTCTTTGTCTTGTTGTATCTCATTTGCTTCGTTCAGAGCATCTTTTAAATGTTTTGCAAACTCGTTTGTTTGTGCATTACTAGAAGTTGCTTTTGCATTTTGACCTAATAGATCAGCAGTGGAAATATTTGAAATACCGTTTAAATTGTTAGCCATTTTTTACCACTTCCTTTATTGTAACAGTGATATTGCACTGTTTGCCATCTCTTTTGCACTTTCAAATGCAGCCACATTTGCCTGATAAGAACGTGTTGCTTCAACTAAATCGGCCATTTCTACAACGGGATTAATATTTGGATATGCAACATATCCATTTGCATCAGCATCCGGATGATTCGGCTCATATTTTAGCTGAGGTTTTGAATCATCCCTTGCAATCTTATCAACTATAACACTCATTATAGCAGGATTTACCTTTTTTCCAAATTGACCTTCATTAAGAGGATCTTCGTATGATGCACTTTGTGTCTGTTCACCTAAAGCTTTGTTATAGTAATCATTAAAGTTGATAGCTTTAAATACAACCTCTTTACGACGGTAAGGACCACCCTCATCTGTACGTGTTGTTTGCGCATTGGCAATATTTGAAGAAATTGTATTCACACGTACACGTTGCGCAGATAAACCGTATCCGCTGATGTCAAAGCTATTTAAAAAATTACTCATTATTTAAACCTTTATGATAGTTTCTGAGATGCATCAATTACAGACTTGAATATTGCACCATCTTTTTTGTCTGCCTGAATTAAAGCATTAAACATAATAGAGTTTTTACTCATCTCTGTTGTTTCTACATCAATATCTACACTGTTACCGTCATTTCTTGCCATATGACCGTCTCTATAAAAAAGTGTCGGTTTTAATGAACTGTGTTCTTGTGCCGGTTTCATATGTTTTGTATCTGTAGTTGCCATTTGCAGTTGATTTTGATCTTGTTGATAAAGTTCAGCTTTTTTAGCTTTGAGTGCATCTTCAAAACTGATATCACGAGGTTTATAATAAGGAGTATCAGCATTTGCTATGTTTGAAGCAATCATATCTTGACGTGCAGCACGATAATCAAGTGCTTTTTTTATCAGTACATTCGTTTTTGATATCTCTATACTCATAATAAACCTCTTAATAATTTTCTTATTACAAGCATTTTTTATTCCAATATTTGCAAATGTGATAAAAGTCATTAAATAGTAATAGGATTTTATTGAAAAAACAGATATTAAGCAATGTTTAAGTTCTATGGGCTCATAATTAGTTCTAAGGTTACAAGAGTAATCCCAATTTTTAATTTAAAGGAGTTCTTTATGAAAAGAGCTGGTTTTACAATGATCGAATTGATCTTCGTTATCGTTATTTTAGGTATTCTTTCAGCGGTTGCATTACCGAAATTCTTAGGTGTTGCAGAACAAGCTAACTTAGGTAAGTTAAAATCTTATGTAGGAACGCTAAATCGTACAGTTGCACCTGCATTATGGTCAGGAGCTGTGTCTGATGGTAATAATGGTGCTATTAACGGTTTAACATATGCAGAGTTACAAAGTCAAATCGCTACACCGGAAGTTGGTGACACAGCTGCTACAAACTTAGCTACAGGTTTAACTGCTGGTTTACCTCTTGCTTGTACAGCTTTTGCTTTACCTGCAGCTAATGATTATACAGATGCAGAGCTTCTTGCATGGGCTGCAGCTGGTACAGCAACTGTAGGTGGTGTTGTATATACTATCCGTTGTATGGACGGTTCTATGACTGCTGCACCTCATTTTGTTTTAACAGATGCAGCCAATACGGTAATTGTTAAATAACAAAATACAGAATTATTCCTAAGCACCTATGGCTTAGGAATAATACACACTGAAAACCAAGCTTCCCTTTTTAGAATCAATAAAAAACTTTTATTACTAATCAACTAATTAGAGATTCTTCCATCGTTAAATAATGTAAGGAAAAAATTATGAGAAATGGATTTACAATTATAGAATTAATATTTGTTATTGTTGTTTTAGGTATTTTAGCAGGTGTAGCCTTACCAAAATTTGGTCAAACAGCTGTACAAGCAATGGTTGCTAGTGGGAAAGCAGATGTCTCAGCTGTCCGTTCAGCTATTTTAGCTGAAAGACAAAAAAGAATTATTAAAGGGGATAGTACGTATATAACTCCTGCAAATTTAAATGCTGGAACTGGAGTCTTTGGTGGAGTATTGACTTATTCAAAACAAGATTCTACAGCACCTGGAAAATGGCATTTAGTAGCAACAACTGCAACAACATCTACGTATAATTATAATATCGATAATGTGAATGTAGTATTTAACTATTATCAAGTGGATACAACTGTAGGTGCTACACTATATAAAGCAGGAACTTTTACATGTAATCCTGGGACTGAAGCTACACAAGCAGAAAAATATTGTGCACGAATGATCTACTAATTAGCAATTGAAATATTATAAAATCTCCATAATAGGCTCTGTTTTAGAGCCTCTTACATATCACTCACAAGAAAATATCTCTCTATACAAAAAAGTTTTAGTCACTTTAAACAATAAAGACAAATATGGTGTTATTGTTGAAGAGGTAGAAAAACCAGAATTCAAAACACTTGAAATCAATGAAACTACAGATGAATATTATTCTCAAAAACAGTATGAACTGGCTAATTTCATAGCGGGATACTATATCTGTTCTTTAGGTGAAGCTTTTGCACTTATGCTCTCTTTTAAAGAAACACAAAAAATTGTCAATAGCGATTTAGAATATTCTTCGAAAATAACACTTTCACAAAAGCAAATGAAGGCATTAGAATTTTTACAAAATAATAAAGTGTCTTTATTATTCGGTGATACAGGAAGCGGCAAAACAGAAATATATATGAAGTATTTTGAGGAAATACTAGCTCAAAATAAACGTGCTGTTTTTCTTATGCCTGAGATCTCACTAACTCCTCAAATGGGGAAACGTTTAGAGGAGCATTTTGGTGAGCATTTTATTATGTGGCATTCAAAACTAACTCCTAAGCAAAAGAAAGAAGCTTTGGAAAAACTACATGACGGAACTGCAAATATTATTGCAGGGGCTAGATCATCTTTGTTTTTGCCGATAGAGAATTTAGGTTTGATTGTAGTAGATGAAGAGCATGACGAGAGTTATAAATCCTCTGCACGTCCTCGGTATAATGCACGTGATCTTGCAATTTATATGGGAAAACTTTACGAGATTCCTGTTGTACTAGGAAGTGCAACACCGTCACTGACTTCTTATGCAAAATTTCCGCATTATAGACTTAAAGGCGGGCATTACCAAACAAGTAAAGAGTTTATTTATGAAGCTAAAGAGGAAAGCTTAACACCTCTAGTATTTCATCATTTAAAAAATACACTAGGACAGAAAAAACAGTCAATAGTTTTTTTACCTACAAGGGCAAACTTTAAATATCTAGTTTGTAAAGATTGCGGTGCTACATACAAATGTCCATATTGTAGCGTAGGGATGAGTATCCATCAAAAATCAAATGCTATAAAATGCCACTACTGTAACTATATGCAGCCTATACCAAAGATATGTCCTGAGTGTGGAAGCGATCATTTGTCAAGTTCACGCATAGGTACAGCAGAGGCTGTAAAAGAGATCACAGAAGAGATCCAAGATGTAAAAGTAGAACAGTTTGACAGAGACACAATCACTACTGCGAACAAGTTAAAACAAGCATTGAAAAGATTTAATGATAAAGAGATTGATATCTTGGTGGGCACGCAGATGCTAAGCAAAGGACATGATTATCATGATGTAGAGCTGGCAGTTGTTTTAGGGATGGATAATATGCTCAATATGGCAGATTATCGTGCACGTGAAAAAGCTCTTTCTTCACTTATTCAAGTTGCAGGAAGAAGCGGTAGAGCGAGTGATGCAAAAGTGTTGATTCAGACATACAATGAAGAGTTTTTTAAAGCCTATATAGAAAACTATGAAGAATTTTTAGAGTTCGAAAAGATATTTCGAGAAGGACTATACCCTCCATATAAGAAACTTTGTCGTGTGTTATTTGCAGACAAAAACGGTTTAAAAGCTCAAGAAAAAATGAGAGAGATGGAAGAGTGTCTCAAAAAATTTGACACTATTGAGATAGTAGGTGCAAAAAAATGTGCTATTGAAAAAGTAGCAAATAAATACAGATTTGAGATTTTACTCAGGGCAGATAAAGCAGTTGATTTGATTAAAGCTGTTAAGTCTTGTAAAAACTCATTGGCCGAGGTCGATATGGACCCTATTGATTTTTCTTGATATTTTCGAAAAACCAATAAAATGCCATCATCATTCCGGGAGTTTTCTGAAATTTTTCATTAAACATAAACTCTTTTGCTTGAGATATCTTTAGAAAAATAACTTCGATCTCTTCATCGTGAATACCACCACCATCATGCTCTTTCATAGTTTCATCTATCTCACCGTAATAGAGAGTTTGCTTCGCTCCTGAGATACCGACTGATGTAAAAAAACTTGTAATATATTGTAAATTTTGAGTCGGTATGTTATAACCACATTCCTCTAAGACTTCCTCTTTTGCGATCTGAACAAGTGAAGTATTTTTATCTACTATCCCGGCGCAGAGCTCATGCATATATCCATCTTCATTAACATTTAAAACAGGAGGACGTAGTTGTTTTACAATAACAAAAGCATCTTCATCTTTATGCCATAAAAGGATAGAAACAGAATTATGTGAAATAATCGCTTCCCATTTTTTAGCTTGATTACTCTGAGTGTATTGGATCTCGATAGGTTTAATAAACTTTGGATCTTTAAGTGGAGAAATTTTAGTTATTTTGCCCATAATCGTCATCCATCATATAGATATAAGACATATCTTCAAAGCGAGGTGCTTTAACATACTGTGTTTTGTTTTTCAGATGTAAATCTATGCTTTGATTATAGTTCTTTTTAAGTTGTAAAAATGCTGTTTTTTCTTTCCCTTGGAGTTTTTTAGTTGTAACTTGAACGACTCTTAAAGGGTTGATCGCTACACCACGTTTACGTAGTTCAAAATGAAGGTGAGGACCAGTTGAACGTCCTGTTGTTCCTACATAACCTATAGTTTGACCTTTTTTAACATATTTTCCTCTGTAGATGCCGCGGCGGAATGATTTAAGATGGGCATATCTTGTTTCATAGCCGTCATTATGTCGAATTTTGACAAGGTTTCCATAGGTTCCTAACCTTGCAGCATAGATAATCATACCGCTTCCTGCTGCTACTACAGGAGTACCCCTGCGGGCAGCATAGTCAATTCCTAAGTGGGCTTTCCATTTATGCAAAACAGGGTGAAATCTTCTTTTTGTAAAGTAAGATGATACTCTTGCACCTCTTACGGGGCGTGCAAGTAAAAAACCTTCAACTTCATGAGCATTTTCATCATAATATCTATCATCACTGTTGAGATAAATATAGTGCTTTTTTGAGCCCATTTCAATCATCGCAGCTTCTAAAGTCGGCATTGAAAAAGGTTGACCGAGTCTATACTTTTGAGAATAAAGCATAACCAGTTCATCCCCTTTTCGAATATCATTTTTAAAGTTTAGTGAATGCTTGAATGCTGCAACAAATACACCAGCTACTTTTCTGCTGCCGGTTTTTTTGAGTATTGCATAATTCGGTGAAGATTCAATTTGTGTATACAAAACCTCTTTCTTTGTTGTGCTAATAATTGGAATTGCTTCAAATTCATATCCCTTGGCAGTTTTATAAAGGTGGATTTGAAGCTCGTCATTAAGGGGTAAAAGTATTTGCAGAATTTCATTGTTGTTATTACGTAAAATTTGGTAATGAACACCTGTTCTCATCTCTTCAGTGAGACGTTGATCATCCTTGTCTAAGTTGTAGTAAAGTTCTCTAACAGGGAGGTTGTGTTTTTCTAAAAAGACTAAATATGTCTCACCGTTAAGCCATCTGTAACGCTCTACATGAGAAGCTGATAGAGTATTTGGTATAAAGAGTATCAATAAAAAAAATATGAAAAATCGTATCATAAAGCTAAACCTATAATAAATAATTGTGAGAGATTATCAAATTTTGGCTTAGTATGAGTTTTATTTGATATAATCTCAATTATATTAAATACGAGAAGATAAATGAGATATATATTTTTATTATTTTTAGCACAATTAAGTTTATTTGCAAGTCCGGTAAGTTCAAAGATTATAGAACTTGATACTGAAAATGAAACAGCAAAAATTAATATAGACAAAATTGATGTGGGCATGAGTGGTTATGTAGTACATCATATAAGCCCTGAACACAGTAGTATTTTAAAAAGCTGTGTTGTAGAAAGTTTTGATGTAAACACTCACACTGCTATGATTAAAATGAAAGAGTTTGAACTCTTACAAAATAATGCACTACCGAGCGGAAAATGGAAAGTTACTGTGGGTGATAGTGTAGAACTTGCAACAAGCTACTCACGTTCACTTTTAATAGCGCCTAATGAAGAGGTATATTATCAAGTATCAAAATCAGTTGAGACTCAATGGATACATCCAGATATTTTTGCTACTTTACTCTCTATTAACGGACATCCGACGCCTTTAAAAGAAGATTTTGGAGCATTTTCTAGTTCTACAGCCACAGGACTCGTATTTATTTACTTAGAAAAAAAACTGTATACTGTAGATATGAAAAGCTTTAAAATTTTAGCTATAAGTGACACTCCTTTAATACAAGATAGTGTAAAGCTTCCTTTTTATTCAAGAATGGAAAAAATTGATGCGTCTTGGTTTGGAGAAGGAAGTAGTGAAATGGAAAGTTATGAACCTCACTATTACGAGTTATTGGTTGAAAATAACAAACACAATAAAGTTTTATACAATATAGTAAAAAACAGTAAAAATGAAGAGGTTAGCTCTTTAGTAGATCAATTTGAAATTGGAGAGTAAATGTTAGATAAAACACATATACAACATTTTGCAAAACTTGTTGGTGACGACAATGTATATAGCGATAAAGCACATTTAATTGCATATTCTTATGATGCTACACGTGAACACTTTGAACCGGATGCGGTTATCTTCCCACGTAACGAACAAGATGTTAGTGATATTTTGAAATATTGTAACGAACATAAAATTATCATTGTACCTCGCGGAGCCGGAAGCGGTTTTACTGGCGGTGCACTCCCAAGTAACGGCGGGATCGTTCTTGCCATGGAAAAACATATGAACAAGATCCTGGAGATCGATATGAAAAACATGGTCGCAGTTGTTCAACCGGGTGTTGTAAATATGGACTTACAACGTGCCGTAGAAGAGGTTGGTTTATTTTATCCACCGGATCCTGCAAGTCAGGACTATTCTACAATCGGTGGAAATGTAAGTGAAAATGCAGGCGGTATGCGTGCTGCAAAATACGGGATCACAAAAGATTACGTAATGGCTACTCGTGCCGTACTTCCTAACGGTGATATTATTAAAGCGGGAAAAAGAACGATTAAGGATGTAGCAGGCTACAACATAAGTGGAATTTTGATCGCAAGTGAGGGTACTTTGGCAGTTCTTACAGAGATTACGTTAAAGCTGATTCCAAAACCGAAAATGACAAAAACTGCAATGGGTATATTTCCAAGTGTAACGGAAGCTATGAATGCAGTATATAAGACAATGGCTAGCGGTGTAACACCAGTAGCAATGGAGTTTTTAGATAACTTGACAATTCGTGCAGTTGAGCAAACATTTAACAAAGGGCTTCCTATTGATGCCGGAGCACTTTTAGTAACTGACGTTGACGGGAATTTGGAAGATGACCTTAATTTTCAACTAGGGCAGATTGAAAAAGTTTTTAAAGAAAACGGTTGTAGTGAATTTAAGATTGCAAAAGATGCAAAAGAAGCAGCTGATTTATGGTTCGCTCGTCGTAATGCTTCTCCTGCACTGAGTGTTTATGGAAGTAAAAAATTAAACGAAGATGTAACTGTACCTCGTGCAGTATTGCCAGAGCTTTTAGAAAAATTCTATGCGATTGCCGATAAATACAATGTAAATATTCCGTGTTTCGGTCACACAGGAGACGGTAATGTACATACAAACGTTATGGTTGACGGCAGTGATCCTGAGCAGGTGAAAATTGCGTATCAGGCGATCGAAGAGGTTTTCCAGGCAACTGTTGATCTTGGTGGAACTCTTTCGGGTGAACATGGTATAGGTCTTGCAAAAGCACCATATATGTCAATGGCATTTACTCCTGAAGAGATGGCACTGTTTAAATCAATTAAACAGGCATTTGATCCAAACAACATCTTAAATCCTGCAAAAATGGGGCTGAATTAGTCATGAAGTTAAATGCTCTTGAACTTTACAAACAAGTGAGACTTTTTGTTTTATCGTTTGTAGATAAAGAGCTAACACTTTTTGCTGCGTCACTGAGCTTTTATACGATTTTTACAATTATTCCACTACTAATTATCATGATGTCATTACTGACATCATTGCCTAGCTTTCAAGAGCATTATGAAAGCATTAAAGGGTTTATATTTTCCAATCTTGTACCTGTACAATCTGAAATTATTATCGAAAAGATAGATGGTTTTTTAGCAAATTCTGCAAAAATGGGAATTATGAGTTTAGCTGCAGTACTTGTAGCATCACTTTTATTTTTTAAAAATTTCGAGTATATTGCAAACAGAATCTTTCATGCACAGGCAAGAGGACTTTGGGAGTCAATTACAACCTATTGGACAATGATGACACTTACTCCGATAGGTCTTGGTATATCGTTTTATATAACGGGTAAGATTGCTACATTGATGGCAGAAAATACACTAACATCAGGGTTGAATATTTTACCGCTTATACCGTACATCATTATCTGGGGACTCTTCTTTTTAATTTTCCAAATCGGACCAAATGCGAAAGTTGATCCAAAAGCTTCGGCAATTAGTTCTTTCATTGTCTCCATTATTTTTAGTTTCAGTAAAAACGGCTTTATCTATTATGTCTTTTTAAATAAATCATACACGACAATGTACGGCTCATTTGCAATTGTAATGTTTTTGTTTTTATGGATATATGTCTCTTGGATCATCTTCTTATACGGTTTAAAACTATGTCACATTATTGATGGCATATATAAAAATAAAAAAAGCGAAGAGATTGAGAGTAAAGAATAGATATCTATTCAAAATACTTCCCAATGAAATAATAATAAACACTTCTAATATTTTTATATCAAGTAAAATCTTGACACCTTCACTACCCGTTGCCATAAGAGCTTCTAAAAGTGGATCAAATACCCCTCCAAATCCAAATACATGTAATAGCAATGTCAGTGGATAAAAAACTGTAAAAAGCATCGTATAGATTATTGAAAGTGGATGGAGAAAAGAAAAATTTCCAAAAATTGTTAAAGAGTAAGGAAGCATCATTAAATATACAAATAGAGGTAATAAAAGAAATTGCCAAAGCTTTTTATACTCTTGAAAATAGATAAGAAAAAGAAAAATATATCCTACGCCTGCTACACTAAGCCAAAATCCTATACTAAAGAATAATCTTGGAAAAACAGCTATTATTAGTAAAACAGTCAGAAATAGTGTTTGCATAGATATTATTTTAATTCCCCGATCATATAACAAAAAGCCGATAACAAGCATGACATAAGCACGAAGCAATGATGGTGGTGTATCCAAGAAGAGGGTATAGAAAAGTAATACAAATGAAATTATTATGAAGATGTCCCGTGTATGGTTTCTATAAGGAAAATAGTTGTTTTGAAAAAATTTGTAAGGGTATTTGAGTAAGAAAAAGAGTAAAGCAGAGATAATACCCAAATGAAATCCGCTAATAGCAATTAAATGGCTTAAGCCTAAATTTGAAAAAGTTGTTTGTAACTCTTTTGGAAGAGGTGTTGCTAGATACAAAGCTTCATAGATCTCAGAATATATCTTATTTTGATGCTGTATTGCAATCAAAGATTTTAAGTCTTCTTTATTACTGTTTGTTGTAGTGACTTGCAGAATTCTACTAAAAGCGAAGAAACTTTTCATGTATTGATAAAAGCTAAGATTATCAATAAAGATTTCAAGTTCTAATTCTTCTCCTTTTACATCTTGAAAATTTTTTTTAGCAGTTGTGTAAAATGTAAAACCGTCAAAGGATTTTAATTGGAGGAGTTGATAGGTTTTTTCTTTTCCTGTTTTAGTAATTTTTGTTTTAAGGTATTGTTTTTGAACTTTTGCCTTGATTAAAGCAGAGTCAAATTTAGTTAATTGATAATATTTGTAATATTCATAAGAAAGGGAGAAACTAAGGAGTGTTAGAAAAAGGGTAAAGAGTAAGAATAGATCTTTTTTCGTTTGAAAAAGTTCTACTCTCTCAATCATAATTTAGAGTGTCGGCATCTCTATGGTATCGGGTGCACCGATATCCATTTTTGCCGATTTTGTATCGACATTTTCATAGACAAATTCTGTAGCTTGAGCAAAACTCGGTTGATCGATAAAGCGGGTAAGCTTTTTCTGAAAAACTAGTTTTACATGTCCTGTTGGACCATTTCTTTGTTTTCCGATAATAATTTCAGCTTCCTCTTCCTCTTTTTCGACATAAGTAGAAACAAACTCTTTTCCATCAGCTTTAGCAGCTTTCTCACGCTCTTTTTCCTCTTTGTAGAGATAAACATCATCACGGTAGACAAAGAGGATAATATCGGCATCCTGTTCGATTGAACCAGATTCACGAATATCGCTCAGCATAGGGCGTTTATCGTTACGAGATTCTAGTCCACGGTTTAGCTGTGAAAGAGCTACGATAGGAATACCGAGTTCACGAGCAAGCATTTTTAGTCCACGAGAGATATCCGAAACCTGTAGGTGACGATCTTGATTTCCGATCCCTTGCATAATTTGGAGGTAATCGATAACTGCCATTTCGATTTCTGGATGTTGTGCTTTTAATTTTCTTAGTTTGGAACGAAGTTGATTAATGTTTACACTACCGGTATCATCTACAAAAAGCTTCGCATTGTTCATTTGATCAATCGCCCCGTTTAATTGACTCCATTGCTCATCACTCATATCACCGACACGCAGTTTTTGCAGTGGAATCGAAGTTTGAATAGAAAGCATTCTAAGCATTAACTGTTCAGCCGGCATCTCTAATGAGAAAAATGCTACACCCTTATCCTGCATGATAAGATTGTGAACCGTATTTAAAATAAATGATGTTTTCCCCATCGCCGGACGAGCGGCAACAATAACAAGATCCCCTTTACCAAAACCTGTCGTCATTTTGTTAAGGTCTTTAAAACCAGTGTCCACACCTACAAGTACAGAGTTCCCGCGTGCTTTCATCTCTTTGATGTATTCCATTGTTTGGAATGTCATTGTAGGAGAATCAAGGAAGTCACTTGTTTGATTGTCTTGCGTGATCTCGTAAAGTTTTTTCTCTACGATGTCAACTACATCTGCAGAAGGCAGTTCCTCTTCAACTGTTACACGTTTAATCTCTGTAGTTAGAGTTAAAAGGTGGCGTTTGAGAGATTTGTCTTTTACTTCGTCAACATAAGCTTTTGTATTTGAGATCGGATTTGCGGCAAGAATTTCTAAAAGTACCTGCTCATCAAATTTTTTCATTTTATTGAGTTCTTTTTTTATGAACTCTTCATCGATTGGAAGATCGTTTTGAAAAAGTGTCACAATCGCTTTAAAGATGTCTTGATGCGCAGGCAGATAGAAATCATCTACTTTTAACATAACACTTAAATCGTCAAACTGTGAAGGTTCAAAAATAATTGAACTTAAAATACTTCTCTCAAAAGCGAGATTATAGAGATTGTCTTGCATTATTTATCACCTGCCATTTTTTCAACTTCATCTACAAACTTGTCAACAAGCTCTTTTTCATCAAGGTTAGCTACAACTTCACCTTTTACCATTACAAGACCTTTCCCTTTACCGTATGCAATTGCAACATCTGCATGTGCTGCTTCACCGATGGCATTTACGACACAGCCCATTACACTTACATTGAGCGGTGTTTTAATGTGAGCCGTTCTTTTTTCGATTTCGCTCACCGCACTGACCAAATCTGCTTCGATGCGTCCACAAGTTGGACATGAGATGATATTGAGCCCGTCTGGCATAGCACCGCTGTCTTTTAAGATCGCACGCCCTACATTGATCTCTTCTTCAAGCTCACCAGTAATAGAGACTCTTAGAGTATCACCGATACCGTCTAAAATGAGTGCACCAAGTCCAATCGAGCTTTTTACAGTCGCATGAAAGAGAGTACCCGCTTCTGTCACTCCTAAATGGAATGGATAATTATTTTTAGGGCGAAGCATTCTGTATGCCTCTACAGTTCTTTGTACATCACTTGCTTTGAGCGAGACTTTAATATCTGTAAAACCGAGATCTTCGAGGTATTTGATGTTGTATTCTGCACTTGCCACCATAGCCTCGGCAGTTTGACCGTATTTGTTATCAAACTCTTTTTCCAAACTTCCTGCATTGACACCAATTCTAATTGGAAGATTACGTTCCTGACATGCCTTTACAACTTCGGCAACTTTTTCTTTAGAGCCGATATTTCCAGGATTAATACGTATGCAGTCAACTGATTCGGCCGCAATGAGGGCTAGTTTATGGTTGAAGTGAATATCTGCAACAAGCGGAAGAGAGATCTGCTCTTTAATACTTTTAAGTGCGAGTGCATCTTCCATATCCGGTACTGCAACACGGACAATATCACATCCTGCAAAATGGAGACGATTGATTTGCTCAACAGTTGCAGCAACATTATGTGTATCTGAGTATGTCATTGACTGCACGGAAATAGGTGCATCCCCACCTACAGCAACATCACCGACATATATTTTCTTTGTTGGATATCTTTGAATCATAGAAGAGATTTTAACTAGTTTGATATAAAAATGGGGTTAATTTTTTGAGTCATATTTTTAGCCCATATACTATGGGCTAAAAGAGGAATTAGAATTTAAAATCTAAGTTAGTGTAGAAGTAACGTCCAGGCTCGTTTAGAAGCATTACATCAGTAGTACCGGTACTAACAAGTGTAAGATCAGTATATGTGTTATTTATGGCATATGTTACATCAAATATATTGTTGATTCCGAGTGTAAGGTCAAATTTTTTGTTTACAGCATGTTTAACTTTTGCATTCACAACGGCCCATCCGGCAATCTCTTGCTCACCGTTGTCAGCATCGAAGGTATCCCATCTGTCACTTGCTTGCATTTCAAGAGTAGCCATTGAATTGTTCATATACTCATAATTTACACCGATATTCGCACGAAGAGGAGCAATATCTGCCAGATCTTTATCTGTTTGTCCTATTAGTGCTGTATCTTTTCTACCTACTTTGTATGAAGCTCCCATATCTATAGAAATATCATCTGTCGCATATACTGATGCACTTAGTTCAGCACCATAAACTGTCGCATCAATATTTTTAAAGTTGTTTGTAGTTAGTGCAACACCGTTTGCTTGCTGTTGGTAATAAATATAGTCGTTGAGCATAGAATAAAACACTTTTGCTTTTAATTTGAAATACTGATTATTTGTTTCGTATCCTAAATCAACTTCTCTGTTTGTTGTTTCTTTTAATGTGTCTGTTCCCACTTGTTTTGTAGTGTTCATCATCATATTATATGAGTTAAAGTAAAGTTCTCTGGCATCCGGTACACGAGAAGCTTGACCAATACCCAAGAAGATTTTATTCTCTTTATTAAAGTTGTACGTAGTCATAAGATTTGCACTAGTATAAGAAAATTTTCTAGAGTTGTAACTATTATTTTTGATTTTTGTACTATCATATCTTGCACCAAGTACAAAGTCTAAATTGCCGTAAGATTTTTCCAGTTTGGCAAAAATAGCAGTATTTTGTGTTTTTGTATCATCAATACTTTTTGCTTTTTCAACATGTGCTACATCATAATGACCACTCCATTTTCTCGTACTTCCATCTAAACCGATAACAAGTTTGTGCCCTAAAAGATCGAAAGTATTTTTGAGTTTAACGCCGTTCATTGATGTTTTTAACCAGTTTGTCATAAGCATTGCCGGCATAGTTGAAGCTACTCTATAGTCAGTCCCCATAGGGTGATCAACATCTGAGTGGTAGTATTGCAGATTTAGATTTTTATATTCATTATTGATTGAGTCTATATTGTACTCAACGCTGTAGATATTTGAATCATCATAAATTGCATCCATACCAGAGTTTGGATAAAGGACATTATCACTTCTATTTGCAGTTACACTTAAGCGTAATTCCTGATTTTCAGCAGTTGAGATAAATGCTTTTGCCATGGCACTTTTTTTCTCATATGCAGGCATATCATGATATGAAGGTTTGTATATTTTCTTTTGCAGAGTCATATCTGCTGGGTTCAGGGCTGCATACTTGTCTAACTGTGTTGCCAATGTATCACCGTTACCATCTTCATATTGATCGCTTGATTCACTAGAAACAGTCGCAATCATTCTAATAAGGTCATTACCACCGCTCATAGTAGCACCGAATTTTTTGTAGTTCCATGCACCAAAACCTAAGTTAATTGAACCTTGAAAATCTTCAGATGGTTTTCTTGTTGTAATTTTTACTTCACCGCTTAATGCACCGAAAGTTTCAATATCGTAAGGACCTTCGATAACTTGGATTGTATCGATTTGATTAGCAACAATGTGTGACGCAGGAGGATCCATTCTGTTTGGACAAGCACCGTAAACTTTTGTACCGTCAACTTCAACAACGATGTTGTCTCTTTTTTGTCCACGGATATAAATATCGTTGGCAATGCCACTTCTTCTGTTCATATCAATACTTGGAACTCTGTCGCTGAGTGCTTTTGCTACATCAGCAGATGTTTGAGCATTTTGAGCAACTTCAGAGATTACAGTTGACTCTACATTGATTGTGTCTATTTGCAGATCATTAGCTGCAAGATATGAAACAGCTAGTAACGATAATGGTATGATTTTTTTCATATACAATTCCCCTTAAAAATATAAAAAGTTTCCCATTCTATTAAAAAGATTGTTACAAAAGTGTTAAGAGAGGATCTGCTACAATTCTATCATGACAAAAATGGAAAAATTGAAACGAACAGTAATAATAGCTTTAGGTTTTGCCTTGTCCACTTATTTAATTATGAGTGGCATGGCAATATTAGATCAAGAAAAATCAGTTGAGAGTAACACCACTAGCAAAGTTCATAGTGACGCAGTGAAGTGAACCGTGTTGTCGGATTAGTGTTGAACAATCGATTCCGACAACCTTTCTGTTTGGAAAAACCCATTTGAAAATCTCTAATGCTTCGGCATCCTCTTTGACATTATATGTCGGTACAAGCACACCGTCGTTTACAAATAAAAAGTTTGCATATGTAGCAGGTAAACGCTCGTCATCATAATATACTGCTGAACTCATTGGAAGTTTTATAAGCTTCAATTTATGTTCAATCACAAATTCTTTAAGCTCATCTTCCATCTTCTTTAATGCTTCGTAGTGTTCATCTCTCTCATTGTCACAAGCCACATACATAATAGTGTCTTTTGAGATAAAACGTGCCAATGTATCTATGTGTGAATCTGTATCATCACCTGCTAGATAACCATGATTTAGATAAAGAATCTCTTTAGCTCCAAAATACTCTTTTAGTTTTTGTGTCACTTCTTCTTTTGTAAAATCTTTATTTCTGTTTGGGTTGAGCATACACTCTGAAGTTGTTAGAATAAGCCCAGCTCCATTACTCTCAACACCGCCACCCTCTAAAATAAAATCACAATCGACTAAAGGTGCTGAATAAACAGATGAAATGGCATGAGACATTTTATCGTCAAGTTTGGCATCAAACTTACCACCCCATGCATTAAATGTAAAATTAAGCAGTTTAATTTCACCGTTTTCTTCAACTGTTAGTGCAGAGCTGTCACGTGCCCACGTATCGTTTGCAGTGTATTCGACAAATTTGATATTTGTATAATCTTCAAAATAACTTTGCACCTCTGTAATGTTGTAGCACACTACTAAACAGGGCTGAAATCTTCTGATTGCATTGATAATATCTACAAAATTTTTTCTGGCATCTTCCAAATATTCAGACCAATCTGTATTTTCATGCGGAAAAACGACTTGAGTAAAGCTTTGTTTCTCAAATTCAGGAATTAACATAGTATAATTTCTCCATGGCTTATATAACGTTAAATAAAAAGAACTTTTTTTATAATCTTGACATTATCGCAGATAAAACTAAAAGTATAGATAAAATTGCAGTAGTTTTGAAAGATAATGCATACGGTCACGGATTGTGTGAAATGGCAGGACTGGCAAAAGAGTACGGGATTACAAAAGCAGTTGTCAGATCGCAAAATGATGCAGAACAAATTTACAAATATTTTGAATACATTTTAGTGTTAGCAGAAAAACCGAAAAAAGCAGATGAAAAAGTACATTATACGATCAATGAATTAGGTGCAATTAAAGAGTTTCCCAGAGATACAAAAGTGGAATTGAAAGTAAATTCCGGGATGAATAGAAATGGTATTGAAGCAAATGAACTCGCAGAAGCTTTTGCTCTGATCAAAGAACAGGGACTCGAGCTTAAAGGTGTATTAACTCACCATGCCTGTGCAGATGAAGAGGGTGATTATTTTGAATTTCAGCAAAAGAACTTTGAAGAAATAAAACAAGAAGCAAGAGTTTTGGCTAAGCAATACGGTTATGAAATTAAATTTCACAGTGCTAATTCGGCAGCACTCTTTCGCACAAAAAATTTCGATGAAGATATGACAAGAGTAGGAATAGCAGTTTACGGCTGTTTGGAAATGCCTCCAAGTCTTCCTATAGTAACGCTCAAACCTGTTCTAAGTGTATATGCACAAAAGAACTCTACAAGAACTTTGCAAGAGGGTAATTGTGTCGGTTACGGTGCAAGTTTTAAAAGTGTAAGAGAACAAGTTGTATCAAATTACGATTTTGGTTACGGGGATGGTTTTTTAAGAAGCTGTTCAAACATCTATAAAACACCGGAGAATGTATCTATAGCGGGAAGAATTTCTATGGATAACAGTTCCTTTTTATCGGAAGATAAGGAGTTGTTGATTTTTAGTGATGCAAGGGATGCGGCAAAATTTGCAGGGACAATCTCTTATGAATGTTTAACGGCTTTAAAACCTGAGATTGAAAGAAAGATCGTCTAATAACTGAGTACTCTTCTTGCCTGCCAATACTTTTCTTTCCAGTAAGGGTTATTGATATTTGAGATCATAACCCCGTGTTTTGTTGAGGTATGTAAAAAGTTTCCGCGTTCTATGTAGATTCCGGAGTGTCTTGAGTTATATCCAGTTTTAAAGAGCAGGAGATCACCCTCTTGAATAGAAGACTTGTTTACAAAATAACCTGTTTGGGCTTGGTGTTTTGTATCTCTTGGTATATGAAGACCGAAACCATCTTGGTAGACAGTTTGTACAAGTGCTGAACAATCAATTCCTTCACAACTGTCACCGCCATAGAGATAAGGTGTAGAGTACCATTTTTTATACTGTTCATAAATTGTTAATGTAACAGGGTTCTCATTTTTAAGTTTATATGGAACTTCCTGAGCAGTTTGAGTAGTGTATGGTGTTAAATTTATATAGTTTGCAGCAGAAGGGTTCTTGGTAGAGCATCCTAAAAAGGTTAAAGCTACTATAGCAAGAACTAGTGCTTTCATCAGCTTATCTTTACAATCGCTTGGGCAAAAATAACACCGTCAACACCAAGTAATGCCAACTCTTCAATTTCGTCTTCCTCTTCTATATGTGTGAGTACTTTAGCATCAAATAGATAGTTTTCAGCGATATTTTGTGCTGTTTTTGCAAGTTTTTTACTTACTGCTATGTAGCTGGCACCTAAAGCCGATGCATATACAAGTTCCGTAATATTCTTAATGCTTAATACGAAAGGGACAGTATTTTTCTGAAGATGCTTTATAATGTCTAAATTCTCCTCACTATACTCTAAATAAAGAGTAGAAGAAGAGGGAGTGTTTTTTATATCTTCGATGTCAAAGATATGGTAAAACTTTATACTTTCAATAAATCGATGACCAAAAAGCAGCATCATTTGTCCTTATTTAAACACTCTTGAGAACAGTAATACTTACCGTTGCTTAAGATAGCTTCACCAACTTCTACGTACACACCGCATTGAGCACACTCTATCATATCGTTTGCTTGAAGTTTAGTGTCGTTGTTCTTAGATGATATCGGCTTTTTTTTGATAAACATAAAATATACAACGGCAATAACTCCGATAACAAGTAAAATTTTTAATATCATAATGTTTCTCCTAATAGTAGGTAATGTCTATTTTGCATCTCTATAACTTTATATTGCATATTTTGAGCTAGATCTTCCATCTCGTCAAAAACTTTTTCACCTTTATAAAAAAAGAGTTTTGTATGGGAGTCTCTATGGTTTTCACTGAGTTTGAGCAACATTTTAGTATCTGTAACCGCTCTTGAAGTGATAAGATCAAAGATTGTACTTTCCATCTCTTCGACTCTTTTTTTTACAACTGTAACATTTTCAAGTCCCAGATCGGCTTTGATAAATTGTAAAAAACTTGCACGTTTTGCAAGGGGTTCCACTAAAGTTACTTGTGTGTCAGGTAATGCCATAGCTAAGATCATACCTGGGAAACCCGCACCTGTTCCTATATCCATTAAAGAGTTGATTTTAGGTAAAAAACTGACAGGATAGACTGCATCGAAAATAAATTCATCTAAAGTGTTTTCATCTTTTGCACCTGTTAGATTATGGATTTTATTCCATTTTAAAAGATGTTCTTTATATTTTGCAACATTGGTAAAAAAATTATCTGGTAAATGTAGTTCGTGAAGTTGCTCTTGTAGATTCAACAAAATATCCTTTTCAAAAAGGATATTTTATCTAAAAAAGGCTTGTTTATGAAAATAGTTTTTTCATAGCAGAGAAAAAGATTTTGAAAAGACCTTTGTTTCCAACAAGATTATCAATGAATTGATCATAGGTTAGATTCTTCTCTTCTAAGAAGCCGCGAAGATATTTTTCACTTGCTTCCATACCCCCTTCTTTTTCAATTTCAATCAGTTTTTGATAGATCGGCTCCATCACTTCTACAGCTTTTTTAGGAGCAGCTTTTCTAAAGGCGGTGTGCGAGATAATCTCGTTTGTAATAGGGTCTACCTTAGGTTCAAATTCGGTGACAACCCAATAATAACTGCCGTCTTTTGCCATGTTTTTTACGACTGCCATAATGTTTTGTGCACGGTTAATGCGATCCCACATCATCTTAAATACCACTTTTGGCATATCTGGATGACGGATAATGTTATGAGGTTTACCTATTAGTTCCGATTCTGAATAGCCTGAAATTTCTACAAAATAATCATTTCCATATTCTATGATCCCTTTGGCATCTGTTTTGGAAACAATATATTTTTTAGGGTCTAATATTTTCTCTTTATCGATAGGAGTTGGACGTGCCATATTCTAATCCTTTTAGAAAAATTAAATTCATTATATAGTTTTATTTGTTAATTTTTTTTAATTTTTGTATAATTTAGGCAATTTTTGCCAAGAAGAGTAGAAAAATGAAAAAAAATGAGATGTTAGAAGCAATTGCACTTGCAAAAGAAACTCATCAAAGACAGATGGATAAGATTAAACAGATTATCAAAGGTAAAGATGTTGAAGAACCGACAGCACTTGGGAAAATGGAGTGTGAGTGTGGACAATGGTTTTACTCAAATAAAGATACAATGACACAAATTCTGGGCCATCAACTTTTTGAACGTTTAGACAAAATCCATGAGCAATGGCATAAAGATTATGCTAGAGTTTATCAGATCCATCAGAAGCTGCAGAAAAAAAAGACAAGTTTATTATCTAAAGTTTTTAATGGAAGTATAAGCAGTTTAGATGCTGATAAATTAAAACTATATTATAAAGAGCTCTCACAAATTACAGATGATATGTTTCGTGAAGCAGATACAGCGCTGCGTAGAGTAGCGGCATTGCCGGATAGTAAATTTAAATAGCAGTTAAATACTCTTGCATATTATTTGAGTCAATCGGTTTTGAATAGTAATATCCCTGAATTACATCACAACCGTTTGCCAGCATAAATTCTTGCTGTTCCTTAGTTTCTACACCTTCGGCTACAAGTTTTAAATTCAATGTTTTTGCCAGGGCTATAATCGCTTTTGAAATAGCAATATCCTCTTCATCATGCGGTAAACCATCAACAAAAGCTTTGTCAATTTTTAATTTGTTTACAGGAAGACGTTTTAAATATGCAAGTGAAGAATAACCTGTTCCAAAGTCATCAATCGCTATCTCAATCCCTAAAGCACTAATCTCTTTTAATTTTCTAATCGAGTCTTCAGGATTTTTCATAATTTGGCTCTCTGTAATCTCTAATGTCAACCACGCAGGATCAAAATCTAACACTTGCATTGTTTGAGAAAGTATCTCTATAAAATTTTTATTTTCTATCTGTTTTGCTGAGAGATTAAGTGAAAGCTTTCCAGGATTTAACCCTTGTTCATACCATTTTTTCACTTGAGTCATTGCATTGCGTAAAACTATCAAGTCTATTTGAATTATCATACCTGTCTCTTCAGCTAAAGGGATGAATTTTTCAGGAGCAATCATTCCTACTTCGTTATGTTCCCATCTTACAAGTGCTTCCATTCCTACTAAACTATTTGTATTAGAATCAATTTGAGGTTGGTAGTGTACAGAAAAGTTTTCTTCTTTGATCGCAATACGTAAATTTTGCTCCATAATAACACGTTCAAAAGCAGATTCTGTCATTTCTGATGAATAAAACTGGTAATTATTGCGTCCTTCATCTTTTGCTTTATACATAGCAGCATCAGCGTATTTAATAAGGTTGTCTCCCTCATTTGTGTCGTTAGGATAAATTGCAATACCAATACTTGAAGAGACGTATAGTTCAAGATCTTTAATAATAATAGGTTCTTTTAAAACATCGATAATTTTTTGAGCTACAGTTGTTGCACCTGAAGAGTTTTTAATATTTTTTAGAATAATTGTAAATTCATCGCCCCCAAGACGCGCAAGCGTATCTTCGGAACGAATCACAGAATTTAAACGTTTTGATGCTTCAATCAGTACTTCATCACCTATGTGGTGACCTAAAGAGTCGTTGATGTTCTTAAACTGATCAAGATCGATAAACAGAAGTGCAAATTTATTGTTATTTCTTTTTGATGTTGCAATATTTTGATCGAGTCTGTCTCTGAATAAAACTCTATTAGGCAAATTTGTAAGCATATCATGGTGTGCTTGATGTCTCAGTTTTTCTGTTTGAATCTCGAGCATCTTTTGAGTCTCTTTTTGTTGAGTAATATCTTGAATATAGCCTATATAACCTGTTATCCTACCTATATCATCCGTAGAAGCACTTAAAGAAACATCACAAATAATCTCTTTTGCATCTTTTGTACGTAAGTGAAATTCAGAATTAAGATTGATTCCATGAATGATATTGTCAAAACACTGTGATAAAGTAATTTCATTCTTTTTGCTATATATTAGTTTGATATTTTTTCCAATCACCTCAAAAGGTTCATAGCCGAAAAGTTTATAACTACCTTTGTTCCAAGTTGTAATATTTCCATAATTATCCGTACTGATTACAGAATCATGGATATTTTCGAGAATTTTTGCCTGTTTTTTATACTTAGACTCAAGTTCAACTATCTGAGAGATATCTGTATCAAAAATAACATAAGCTTTTTTGTTCCTGTATTCGATAAGATGAAGATATGACTGTGCATAATATAAAGTATGATCTCTTCTTTTGTGAATTGTTTTATTTAAAACATTCTCATCATTTTCAAGAAGTTGTTTGAGTCTGTTTATCTCTTTTTCTTTTAGGTAAGGATTAATATCCCTAACATTCATCGACAACAGAGCCTCTTTTGAATATTGTAAAGCCTCTGTAGCTCCTTTGTTGACATACAAATAGTCTAATGTTTCAAAATCAACTATATAAATTTCATTAGAGGATTGTTCTACCAGGCTAGATAACTCTTTTGCTTCTTGTTTAACAGCCAGAATATCAGTAATATCTTGAGTTGAACCGACAAGTTTAAGAGGTGCCCCATTATCACTGAATAGAGTTTTCCCGTTAATGAGTATATCGATTATTTGTCCGTCACCGCGTTTTGCTTTGGCTTGAAATGAGAACATCTCTTTTGATTTAGTTGAGAACCGAACAAGCCTTTTTGCTTTTTCAACATACTCTGGGAGGATTAAATTTAAAAAAGTGTCAAAATTTAGTTCTGTTTCTTTTGGAATCTGATAAAGGTTGTAGAGGCTGTCAGACCACGTCGTCGTGTTTGTATTAAAGTCTAACTCCCAGTTTCCAAGTCCTGAAAGAGTACTAAACTCTCTTAATATGTCTTCTCTAGCTTTGAGTTTACATATTGCGGTATTTAGATCGTCTTGTGCTATGTTTATCGCCATTAAATTAAATGGCCCATTTCATCACGTTTAGTTGTTAGGTAACCTTCGTTATGTTTGTTTGATTCCATGATAATAGGGATTCTTTCTACAATTTCAACCCCGCTGATAGAATTGATTTTATCAGGGTTGTTTGTAAGAAGTTTAATTTTATCGATGTTAAAGTGATTGAGTACAAATGTAACTATCTCATAACTTCTTTCATCGGCAGAAAATCCAAGTTGATGATTGGCTTCTATAGTGTTATAGCCTTTGTCTTGAAGGGCATACGCATTAATCTTGTTTAAGAGACCGATATTTCTACCTTCTTGGCGCAGATATATTACCATTCCCCCTGTTTCGTTTACCATTTTTAGAGCGTACTCAAGCTGATCGCGACAATCACATTTTAAGCTTCCTATAGCGTCACCAGTTAAACACTCTGAATGAACTCTTACTATAGGAACTTCGTCTAAATTGTTCGCGTAAATCACTAAATGTTCTTTATGTCCCTCTTTAAATGCTTTGACTTTGAAATCACCAAAACGTGAAGGTAAGTTTGCTATTTCCGAAATCTCTATATTCATAAATTAATCTTTATAATGGTAAAATAATCGCAATTATAGCGAAAAAGGTTAAAAAGTATGTTTCAAAGATTCCGTAGAACACGTTTAAACCAACATTTACGTGCTTTAGTACGTGAGACACATGTAAGTGTTGATGATTTTATTTATCCATTATTTGTAAGAAGCGGAGAGGGTATAAAAACTGAAGTGGCATCTATGCCTGGTGTATATCAGATGAGTATTGACGTTGCAGTCAAAGAGTGCGCGGAGTTAAAAGAATTAGGTATATATTCAATTATTTTATTTGGTATTCCCGATACGAAAGATTCAGTAGGAAGCGATGCTTTATGTGAGCATGGAATTATTGCAAGTGCAGTAAAGGCAGTGAAAAAAGCACATCCTGATATGTTTGTCGTAACAGATCTTTGTTTTTGTGAATATACTGATCACGGACATTGTGGAATTATCGATGAAGAAAAAGAAACAGTTGTCAACGATGCAACTTTAGAACTCTCTGGGAAGCAGGCGATCGTACATGCGAAAGCGGGTGCTGACATGATTGCACCTTCAGGTATGATGGATGGAATTATCGAAACATTAAGAACGTCGCTTGATGCAGCGGGATATAATGATCTTCCAATTATGAGTTATTCGACAAAATTTGCTTCGGGATACTACGGACCATTCCGTGACGTAGCAGAATCGACACCAAGTTTTGGTGACAGAAGCTCATATCAAATGGACCCTGCAAACCGTCGTGAAGCTATTGCAGAATCGATCGAAGATGAGGCGCAAGGTGCAGATATTCTAATGGTAAAACCGGCACTAGCTTATCTTGATATTATCAGAGAGATTAAAGACAATACGACAAAACCGATGGCAGTATATAATGTAAGCGGTGAGTATGCAATGTTAAAACATGCAGGAAATGCTGGGCTGATTGACTACGATCGTGTAGTGATGGAGACGATGATTGCGTTTAAACGCGCAGGTGCTGATATTATTATTTCATATCATGCAAAAGAAGTAGCAAAACTTTTAAAAAAATAGTATAATTGA
This sequence comes from Sulfurimonas sp. C5, assembly GCF_029872055.1. NCBI lineage: Bacteria > Pseudomonadati > Campylobacterota > Epsilonproteobacteria > Campylobacterales > Sulfurimonadaceae > Sulfurimonas > Sulfurimonas sp. C5. Next base: position 4,575 of record NZ_JARXNQ010000003.1, on the reverse strand, counting down.
CGCTTATTTAAAAATTTAGGACAGAAAATGAGACATTTTTTAACACTAAAAGACTTTAGTAAAGAAGAAATATTAGAGATTATTGATCTAGGTCTTAGTATTAAAAAAAATCTGAAAAATGGTATTTACAATAAAGAATTAGAGCATAAAACCTTAGCAATGATCTTTGAAAAAAGTTCGACAAGAACAAGAGTTAGTTTTGAAACTGGAATGTTTCAACTCGGCGGACATGCACTCTTCTTATCAAATCGTGATATCCATTTAGGACGTGGTGAGCCTGTAAAAGATACGGCTCGTGTTATCAGTAGAATGTGTGATATGGTAATGATTAGAACATTTGAGCACTCGATGATCGAAGAGTTTGCAAAATGTTCACAGGTTCCGGTAATTAACGGATTGACTGACTCGTATCACCCTGTACAATTATTAGCGGATTATATGACTATTATCGAATACGGTATGGAAAAAGATTTGGTAGTTGCGTATGTAGGTGATGGAAACAACATGACTCATTCATGGTTAATGCTTGCAGCAAAGCTTGGATTTGAGCTTCGTATTGCAACGCCAAAAGGGTATGAAGTAGATAGTGATGTACTAAAAGACGCATATGAACTTGCTAAAGAGAGCGGTGCAGTTATTAAAGTAAGTAATGATCCAAAAGAAGCTATTACAGGTGCAACAGTAGTGACAACTGACACTTGGGCTTCAATGGGACAAGAAGATGAAAAAGAGGAGCGTATTAAAGCTTTTCAAGGTTATATTGTAGACGGTTTAATGATGTGCTTAGCTCAAAAAGGTGCAAAATTTTTACATTGTTTACCTGCGTATCGCGGGCAAGAAGTGAGTGAAGAGGTATTAGAAGAGCACAGTGATATTGTTTTCAGCGAAGCTGAGAATAGATTGCATGCTCAAAAAGGACTTATGGTCTGGCTAGATAAACACAGAGGATAATGTATGAGATTTTTTCTAATTTTTTTACTAACGGTTACTTATAGTTTTGGTGCTACAGTTGTTAAAGTAGATGAGAGATATCAAGATTCTACAAAATGTCAAACGTGTCATAAAAGAATCGTAAACGAGTGGAAAAACTCGTGGCATGCAAAAAGTCATTTCCAAAATGATGAGTACTTTAGAAAAAGTATGGAGTATGTTAGTAGAAAAACAAGAAAAAGTTTAAACAGTGTTAAAATTGAATGTGCAACTTGTCACAATCCTAGAATCACAGTTACAAAAACGACGCAAGACTATGAAATAGCTGCTGTTATGGGCCTTAGCAAAGGAAGTAAAGTAGATAAAGCAGTCAATGATGATTCTATTGATGAAGGGATTAACTGTGTTGTTTGTCACAACGTGGATAAAATCCATGATGAATATGATGAGAAAAAAAGAGGTATGGATAGAGTTGAATGGACACCGTCTGGAACAATGACAGGACCTTACAGTGATGCTAAATCACCATACCATAAAACTATACACCACGATTTTATGGATAAAACACCAAACAGACTCTGTTTTGTCTGTCATGCTAATGACAGAAGCACAAGAGGCTTAGTATTTACAAATATGGAAAAAGAATACAAAGGCGAACAAGCATGTGTAGAATGCCATATGGGTCCTAGAAAACAAGATGTTGCTGCAACGTTTAGTTTTAATGGTGAGAAAAAGATAAGAACAGTAAGAAACCATGGTTTTATGGGTGCTCATTTTGAATCTATGTGGGAAGGTGCTTTATCACTATCAATTGAAAATAAAAATAGAGATATTCTTGTAACTATTGCAAATCCTCAACCTCATAATATCCCAAGCGGTTTTGGCGGACGAGAATTGATTTTAGATATAACGTATAAAGATAACAAAGGTGAGGTTATTGATACGAAAACAATCTCTTTAACAACAAAATATACAAGAAAAAGAGAAAAACCTAGTACACCTCATATGGCAAAAGCTCAATCAAAAGATATGAGCATTCCTGCTAAGGGTTCTAAAACTCTTAGAATAGAGAAGATAAAAGGGACAAAAAGCGTAGATGTAAAACTTAGTTATAAATTGGTGAATGATGAAGTAAAAGGACTTCTTGACTTAGAAGACCCAATCTGGAGTAAAAAATTCCCAATTACGCAAACTACTATTAAAGTACTATAAGATACTTTTTTGGTATCTTGCCCCTCGTAATCCCCTTACTTAAAAAATATAAGCTATTTTTCTACCCATAGCTTGATATAATGTAGCTATGAAAAAAATATTACTCCTCGAAGATGATATGGCATTACATGAAACTGTTAAAGATTTTTTAGAATCACTAGAGTATGAAGTGATAAGCAGTTATGACGGCTTGGATGCCAGCGAAAAAGCATATGAAAATAATTTCGATCTACTGCTACTTGATGTTAATGTACCTAAACTAAACGGTTTTGAACTTTTACATGAGATAAGAGACAGAGAGAACCAAACACCCGCAATCTTTATTACATCCCTTAACGGTATAGCAGATATCGAAAGCGGGTATGACAGTGGATGCGATGATTATATAAAAAAACCGTTTGCACTCAAAGAGTTACAACTGAGAGTTGAAACACTTTTAAAAAGGGAGTTTTACCATAAAAAAAGTGATGAGTTAGTGCTACCTAACGGATGCAGTTTTGATACAAACAATGACACTTTAAAACAAAACGGTACAATCATGTCATTGGCCAATAAAGAGTTGGAACTTTTAAAACTTTTTTTACAACATAAAAATGAGTTAGTGAGTCACGAAGTAATTGAAAGCAGACTTTGGGAATATGATGAAGAAAGCAGCGAAAGTGCTGTTCGGACTTACATAAAACATCTGCGTCAAATTTTAGGAAAGGATACGATTGTCAGTATTAAAAAATCTGGATATAAATTTATCTTCTAGTGCCAAAAAAACTTTACAAAACTTTTTACTACTTTATAGTTTTTTAACGATTATTATTACTGGTTTAGGAGTTTATCTTTACTATAGTTCACAAAAAGAGATATATAATCAGGAACAGTTGGTTGCTTTAAATGATTATGCGAATGAATTAACATCAAAACTAAAAGAGCTTCAAAAAGACACTACAAATCAACTCGTTTACCCTTGGGATAAAAAGTTTAAAACAACTCTTTACGATAAAGATTATAAACTTTTGTATTCAACAAAAGATAATCCTACCCTTGATCTCAGTCAACTGCAGATGACACAAAATATGATAGCACGCTATTTGAAAAACAGTGATGAATACTATTTGGGAGCTCAGTATATTATAGTTGAAATAGCAGAGGATAAAAGTTTCGAGATAACTTTAATTCGTACAATCGTTTTATTTGGAACTATATTTTTAATATTTATGCTTACAGTAGGATACTTTTTACTTACCCTTTTACTAAAACCCATGAAAGATACACTATTTTTACTTGATAGGTTCATTAAAGATACGACACATGAGTTAAACACACCGGTGAGTACTATATTGACAAATGTTGAACTTCTTCAAACACAAGAGCAAAATAAATTCTCTCAAAAAGTGATAAGCAGAATTGAGATAGGGGCAAAAACACTTTCCAATATTTACGATGATCTTACTTTTTTAATACTCAAACATAAACTTATCTCTCAAGATGAAAAACTTCTATTGAATGAACTCTTAGATGAAAGGGTGGAGTATTTTAAAGTACAAGCAAATATGAAAAATATTGAAATCAATAAAAACTATCAAGAGGAGTTTTACCTTAATATCGATAGGAAAAAAATAACAAAAGTGATTGACAATCTTCTTTCAAATGCTATTAAATACAATACTATTAATGGGACAATAGATATCACGCTAAAGAAAAAGAGTTTAATTATAAAAGATAGTGGCATAGGGATAGCTAAAGAGAACTTGGAGAACTTGTTTACAAGGTATGCTAGATTTACAAATACAACTGGTGGATTTGGGATAGGACTTCATATTGTTAAATCTATTTTAGATGAGTACGGCTTTAGTATAAATGTCGATTCTGTTAAAGATGAATATACTGCTTTTATTATTAGGTTTTAATTCTTAGTACACTTCACAATCACTTCACAATTATTTTCTATACTACTTCTAAATAAAACAAAGGAGTTTTAAATGAAAACTTTATTAAAAACAATCATCGGTTTAGGAATCTTAGGTGCGGTAGCTTTAAATGCGGATGCTAACTTTGCAAAATGTACAGCATGTCACGGTGCAAATGGTGAGAAACATGCTTTAGGGAAATCACAAGTAATTAAAGGTTGGAAAGCAGAAAAAACTCTTGCTGCTCTTAAAGGATATAAAGAAGGTACATACGGCGGTGCAATGAAAGGTGTAATGAAAGGTCAGGTAAACAAATTAAGTGAAGCTGACATGAAAGCACTTGCAAAATATATAGAGGGTTTAAAATAAGCTAAAATAATATACAATTAAATACGCAATCTAAATTCAAAGGAAAAGATTATGGAAAGAAGACAATTTTTAAGTATGACTTTAGGTGCATTAGCTTTAGCTGTTGTACCTGCAAGCGTAAGAGCTGAGGATTTCAGAAAATCTAAACCAGCTGTATGGAGTG